>JBJHCB010000418.1:0-2199 GCA_050485805.1 Gemmatimonadota bacterium
CCCTTCCCCTCCACCTCGGCCGCCACGATCCATTCCGCTCCCTCCAGGGACTGGGGCTCGTGGAAGCGGGCCCCCCTCCCCGATCGGAGGAGGAAGCGCCCGCGCTCCCCTTCCCTCCGACGACCGTCGCGGTCCGGATAGGCCAGCGCCGCCAGGGGACCGACCTCCGCCACCGGGTCCTCCGACCCCTCCGCCACTCCCAGCGCCCGCCGGAGGTGCCGGCTCTCCCGGAGGGCCCGCGCCACCCCGCCGCGGTCCACGCCGGACCGCCCCCCTCCCCCAGCCGCCCCCCGTCGGAGGGCTTCCACCCGGAGGCGGAGGTCGGCGTCGGGAAGGCGGCCGTCGCCCCGGAGGATGTCCCGGTCCCCCAGCAGCGCCGCCAGATCACACGCCGCCCCCCCCATCCCCATCGCCTTCCCACGGAGGAGCATGTGCCCGATCCGGGGGTGGAGTCCCAGGGCCCCCACCTCCCGGCCATGGGGGGTGACGCCTCCGCCGGGGTCCAGGATCTCCAGGGCCTCCAGGAGTTCCCGGGCCTGCTCCAGCGCCCCCGCGGGAGGCGGTTCCAACCAGGGGAGATCGCCGGCCTCCACCCCCCACACCGCCAACTCCAGCGCCAGGGGCGCCAGGTCCGCCTCCCGGATCTCCGGGGTCCGGTGGGGCACGAGCCCCCGATCCTCGCCCCGGGTCCAGAGGCGGTAGCAGATGCCCGGCGCGGTGCGGCCCGCCCGCCCCCGACGCTGGTCGGCGGCGTCCCGGGTGACCCGGACGGTCTCCAGGCGGGTCATCCCGGTGCCGGGATCGAACCGGGGAACCCGCATCTGCCCCGAGTCCACCACCACCCGGACCCCGTCGATGGTGAGGGAGGTCTCGGCGATGGAGGTGGCCAGCACCACCTTCCGCCTTCCCGGGGGAGCGGGAGCCAGGGCCCGGTCCTGGGCCTCCCGGGAGAGGACACCGAACAGGGGGTGCACCTCCACTCCGCGGGGCAGCCCCGCCCCCGCCAGCTCCCGCTCCACCCTGCGGATCTCCCCCGCTCCGGGAAGGAAGGCCAGGAGATCCCCCTCCGTCTCCGGGAGGGCCCGGAGGACGGCCCCCGCCACCGCGGGCTCGATCCAGCCCTGGACCGGTCGCTCCCGCCACCGCGTCTCCACGGGGAAGCCCTGTCCTTCACTCCGGAGGACGGGGGCGGCTCCCAGGAGCCCGGCCACCGGCTCCGCGTCCAGGGTGGCCGACATGACCAGGATCCGCAGGTCCGGACGGAAGAGCTGGGCGGACTGGAGGGCGAAGGCGAGCCCCAGCTCCGCCGCCAGCGACCTCTCGTGGAACTCGTCGAAGAGGAGGGCGCCCACCCCTTCCAGGGTGGGGTCGGACTGGAGCATCCGGGTCAGGACCCCCTCGGTGACGACCTCGATGCGGGTCCTGGGCCCCACCCGGGTCTCGAGACGCATCCGGTAGCCCACGCTCCGTCCCACCTCCGGCTCCCCCAGGAGGTGGGCCATCCGGAGGGCCGCCGCCCGGGCGGCCAGGCGTCGGGGCTCCAGGAGGAGGATCTTCCGGCCCCCGAGCCAGTCCGACCCCAGGAGGGCCAGGGGAACCGTGGTGGTCTTCCCGGCCCCGGGCGGGGCCACCAGGACCGCCCGCCCCCCCTCCCCGAGGGCTCCCACCACCTCCGGCAGGAGGGGCGTGATGGGGAGGTCGGGAAGGACGACCCCCCGGCCCGCATCCGGCTTCAGGAGAGTGTCCCCTCCGCCACGGCCCGGACCACGTCGGTGGTGGTGACGATGCCCACGAGCTCGTGGCCCTTCAGCACCAGGACCCGGTGGATCCCCCGCTTCACCATGACCTCCGCGGCCTCCTGCACCGAGGCGTCGGGAGCCAGGGCCACCACGTTCCGGGTCATGACCTCGGCCACGGTGTGCTCCGAGAGGATGTCCCACTCCGGACCTTCGCTGAGGTCGAACCGCTCCCGGACATCTCCGCCCGATTCGGCCCAGAGGTCCACGAAGTAGCCGGAGGGGGGATCGGAGAGGTCTTCCTCCCAGCGATCCGTCGTCTCGTACTCCCCCCACTCCTGCTGATCGTCCCGTCGGGCGGGGACTCCGGGGTTCGACGCCTGGAAGTCCACCAGGTCGGTGATGGAGACCACGCCCATGAGGCGCGTCCCGGAGACCACCGGGGCCCCGCTCACCCCATCGG
>JBJHCB010000419.1:0-2183 GCA_050485805.1 Gemmatimonadota bacterium
CGGCCCCCTCCAGACCCCCCCCGACCACCAGCGCACCTCGTCCTGCTGCGGGCTATCCCGGGCGGACCGATGGGCCGACGTGGAGTGGAGCCCCGATGGGAGCCACCTGTCCTTCGTCTCCGTTTCCCGGGACTATCGCACCGCCACGCTCCGGGTGGCGGATCCGGAGACGGGGGCCGTGCGGACCGTCCTGGAGGAGAGCCACCCCATCTTCTTCGAGTCCCATCTGGCCTCCGGGGGGACGCCCAACTGGCGCGTCCTCCACGACCGCGGCGAGGTGCTCTGGTTCTCCCAGCGCGACGGCTGGGGTCATCTCTTCCGCTACGACCTGGAGACCGGGGCCCTCCGGAACCGGATCACGGCGGGGGACTGGAACGTCCTGGACGTGATGCGGGTGGACTCCGCCTCCGGCACCCTCCTCTTCACGGCGGTGGGGCGTGAGGAGGGGCTGGACCCCTACCACCGCCAGCTCTACCGGGTGGGGCTGGACGGGTCGGGGCTCACGCGCCTGACGTCGGAGTCGGCGGATCACGAGATCACCCTCACCCCGTCGGCGGCCCATCTCGTGGTGACGGCCTCGACGGTGGAGACCCCTCCGGTGACCACCCTGCGGCGGGTCCGGGACGGCGGGACGGTCCGGGTTCTGGAGGAGGCCGATTCGTCGGAGCTCGAGGCCCTGGGGTGGATCCCTCCCGAGCCCTTCCGGGCCAAGGGCCGGGATGGGGTCACCGACGTCCACGGACTCCTCCTGAGACCCTCCCACTTCGACCCGGAGAAGCGCTACCCCATCGTGAACGCCATCTACCCCGGTCCCCAGGTGGGGAGCGTGGGGTCCCGTTCCTTCGGGGTGAACCGGCGCGGGCAGGCCCATGCCCTGGCCGAGCTGGGGTTCATCGTGGTCCTGGTGGACTCCTTCGGCACCCCCCTCCGGTCCAAGGCCCTCCACACCGCCTATTACGGGGACCTGGGGGACAACGGCCTCCCGGACCAGAAGGCGGCCATGCGGGAACTGGCGGCCCGCCACGCCTGGATCGACCTGGACCGGGTGGGGATCTACGGACATTCCGGGGGCGGATTCGCCACGGCCTCCGCCCTCCTCCGCCACCCCGACTTCTTCCATGTGGGGGTCTCGGGGGCGGGGAACCACGACAACCGGGGGTACACCTACTACTGGGGCGAGAAGTACCAGGGCCTCCTCACGGTGGACGCCCAGGGGAGGGATTCCTACGAGAACCAGGCGAACCATCTCCTGGCGGAACATCTGCAGGGGAAGCTCCTCCTGAGCTATGGGACCATGGACGCCAACGTCCACCCCAACACCACCCTCCTCCTCATCGACGCCCTCATCGACGCCAACAAGGACTTCGACCTCATCGTCCTTCCGAACCGCGGTCACGGCTACGCCAACGAGGCCTACGCCGTGCGGCGGACGTGGGACTACTTCGTGGAGCACCTCATGGGGAAGGACCCGCCCCGGGAATACCGGATCGGGGGATGACCCGGGCGGGGGGCCAGGGCCCGGGGGGATGATCCCCCCGGGTCCCTGCCGTCACTCCCCCATGTGGGGGTAGCGCCAGTCGGTGGGGGGAACCAGGGTCTCCTTCATGGACCGGGGGGAGACCCACCGGAGGAGGTTCAGGTGGGAGCCTGCCTTGTCGTTGGTTCCCGATGCCCGGGCCCCCCCGAAGGGCTGCTGGCCCACCACCGCTCCGGTGGGTTTGTCGTTGACGTAGAAGTTCCCCGCCGCGTTCCGAAGGGCCCGGGTGGCCTCTGCCACGGCGCTCCGGTCCCGGGCGAACACCGCCCCCGTGAGGCCGTAGGGGCTGGTGCCGTCCACCAACTCCAGCGTCTCGGCCCAGCGGGCGTCGTCGTAGACGTGGACGGACAGGATGGGTCCGAAGAGCTCCCGCTCCATGGTGTCGTAGCGGGGGTCGTCGGCCACCAGCACCGTGGGCTGCACGAACCACCCCTCCGAATCATCGGTTCCCCCGCCCACCAGGACCTCCACCCCGGACGCGCCCCGGGCGGCCTCGATGGCCTCCCGGTGCTTGACGAAGGCTCCCTCGTCGATGACCGCGCCCATGAACGTGCTGAGGTCCTCCACGTCCCCCATGGGGATCTCCTCGGCCAGGGCCACCAGGCCGTCCCGGACCCGGGGCCAGAGGGAGCGGGGGATGTAGGCC
>JBJHCB010000420.1:0-2180 GCA_050485805.1 Gemmatimonadota bacterium
TCCTCCAGGTTCAGGGGGGCGTGTTCCCCCGGGGGGAACCGGAGGATTTCCCCGGCGGCGCGCCGATCCGGATCAAGGGAACCCACCCAGGCGGACCAGGGCGCGGTCTCCGGGTCCTGGGCGAGACGGGATGTGGGGGGGGGGCTTGCGCTGCCAGGAGGAGGAGGCCGGACACCCCCAGGGCGGACCGACCCCTTCGTCCCGCCCTCCCCATGCGGCTGGAAGGAAAGCCCGTCACGAGGTCTCTCCTCCACCGGAGCCCTCGGCCGCAGGAGGATCGCCCGCGGGGAAGGGGGGGGCAGGCGCATCCCCGCCACTCGTCCCGATCCACCCCAGCAGGGGGCGGTGGTCCGATCCGTAGGGGTCGTCCACCACCCGATACTGCGCCAGCCATCCCTCGGGAAGGCGGAAGAAGAGGTGGTCCACCAGCGGGTTCAGGAGCGGGATCCAGGGGACGAGGGTGGAGGCAGCGGGTGCGGCCTCGGGGAGGGGGAACGCCTCCCGCATCCTCTGGATCCCTTCCTCCTGCTGCCCCCCGAACCAGCTGTTGAAGTCTCCCCCCACCACCGCGTGGGGATGGGCGCGGAGTGCGTCCACCACCCGGTCCACCTGCTCCGCCCGATCCGCGCCCAGGCTCCGGTGGAGCCGTCCCCACGCGGAGCGATGATCCAGGTGGACGCTGGCCACCCGGAACCTCTGGCGCGCTCCGTCCGATCCGGTCCACCCCACCGTCGCCGAGGCCACGGTCCTGCGCTGGTTCCGCAAGGGAAGCTCCAGCACCTCCGGGTCGTGGAGGGGGAGGGTGGAGAGGATGGCGTTTCCCCGGTCCTCGGGTCCGGCCGTGCCCTCCGTGCCCGGGCGCCCGTTCCGCATGGAGGGGGCGTAGAAGAGGTGGAGGTCGTGCCGGCGGGCCACCCGGTCGATGCTCCCCGCACTCCGATCCCCCCCGGGTCCCCGGTTCCCGCCGATGCGATCGGCGCTCCGGGTGGGGGACGTCGCTGCTCCGGGGACGGTGGGCCCGGCCCGGTAGACCTCCTGGAGGAGGAGGATGAAGTGCTCTTCGGGGGCCCCGGTGAGATGGCCGCTCCGGAGGTCCCGAAGGAGGCCGTCCAGGTCCCCGTTTCCCACATGGGTGTTCCAGGCCATCACCACCACCCGGTCCCCATCCGGTCCCGGTTCCTGGACCCCGGCCGACGTCCGGAGCCCCGCAACCGCATCCGGCCGAGAGGGGGAGAGCCCCTTCCCGTCGAGCCCCTTCCCATCGGCCGCGGGATGAGGAACCGGCCCTGGTCGATGGAGGAGGGGAGGGCCCACTCCCCGGCACCACGCCTCCATCTCCTTCCGCTCCTCCAGGGAGGAGACGTGGGGGGGCTCGGACCATCGGACCCCGAGACCCGACGCCTGATCCGCAGGAAGGAGGTGGGCGTCCGCCCTGCACGAGGCGTCGGCACCTGGGGATTCCGGGGGCGGCAGTGCGCCCGATCCGGCCGGGGGGATCACGGTCCCCAGGAGGATCGCCGCCCCGGACGCGAGGCCGCATCCGAGGAGGACCCGGCCCGTCCTGTCCTTCCAGCTCTCCACGGCCCCATCGCGGGCGCCCCGATCTCCCACATGACTCCCCGGGGAGGGTAGCGGCGAATCCCCGAGCCGGATCATCCGGGGGGAGCCGACGCCGACGTGAATCCCCTTGTACCATGCCCGGGAGCACACGGATCCCGGACGAAGGACGAAACACCCGTAGGTCACGCCTCCCCGGACCGTCCCGGGTGCCCACCCACGGCGGCCCACCCACGCGTGTCCGACCGCCGGTGTCCCCAGGCCCATGCCGGCGTTGCGTCGCCCGTGTCCGATCCGCCCATGGGGGCGCTTCCCCTCGGTGGCCTCCTGCGCCCAGGCCGAGGGCGGGGGAGGGGGTCCACGGGAACGCGGCGGCTGCCGGAGGGGTGTCCCTATCCGGGGAGCGCCGGAGCGCCGACACGGGAGGCGGTTGGATGGAGGTCACGGAGGGGGGGCGCCGGTCCCCCGCGTTGGTCCGGTTCATCGTGGCCCTGAACGTGGGGGTCTTCCTCCTCTGGGTCCTTCCCGGGGTTCCCCTCCAGGTCATGGCGGACCACTTCCTGGTGAGCTGGAATCACCTGCTGGCGGGGCGCCCCTGGGTGCTGGTGGGCTCGGTGTTCTCC
>JBJHCB010000421.1:0-2160 GCA_050485805.1 Gemmatimonadota bacterium
GATCCGCTCCGCGGTCTTCTTCCCCACCCCGGCGACCGTCACCAACGCTGCCACGTCCTTCTCCCGGAGGGCCCGGGCCAGGCGGGGTGCAGGGTAGGTGGAGAGCATGGCCAGGGCCAGCTTCGCCCCCACCCCCTTGGCTCCCAGGAGGCGTGTGAAGAGGCGCCGCTCCTCCGCGTCCAGGAAGCCGTAGAGGGCCACGGCGTCCTCCCGGACCACGTAGTGGGTCCGGAGCTCCACCTCGTCCCCCACCGGGGGGAGGCGTTCCGCCACCGAGAGGGGGATCTCCACCTCGTAGACCACCCCGCCGGGGGTGGCGATCTCCACCCGCTCCTCGTCCCGGGAGAGGAGGGTGCCCCGGAGGCGGGAGATCACGAGCCCCTCCGGGCGAAGCGGTGGGGGAGCGGGCCCGGGAGGCGCCCGTCCACCCCCAGGACCAGGTGGCAGAGGGCGGCGGCCACCCCGTCGGCGGCGTCGGCGGGGGTGGGAGGCGACTTGAGGCGGAGGTGCTCCTGGACCAGGAGCCCCACCTGGCCCTTGGTGGCGCTCCCGTGCCCCACCACCGCCTTCTTGATCTCCACCGGGGTGTACTCGGCGATCTCGATGTCCCGGCGGGCGCAGGCCACCAGGATGGCGCCCCGGGCATGGCCCAGGACGAGGGCGCTCCGGGCATTCTTCCCCTGGAAGACGCTCTCCACGGAGACGGTGTCGGGCTCCAGACGCTCCAGGATCTCCTCGATCCCCTGGAAGATCTGGAGGATCCGCTCCGGGAGGGGGGCCCCGGAGGTGGGGCGGATCACCCCGCACTCCAGGAGCGTCGCCCGGCCTCCGCCTTCGCGACGCACCACCCCGTACCCGGTGGCCACGGTGCCGGGATCGATCCCCATGACCACCCGGCCCCCGGGTCCGGACGGGGTCACGACATGGCCTCCGCCAGCACCTCTTCGTCGATGTTGGCGTTGGACCACACCTTCTGGACGTCGTCGTGGTCGTCCAGGGCGTCCAGGAGCTTCACCAACCGCTCCGCGTCCTTCCCCGTCACCTCCACCTCCACCTTGGGGATCATGGCCAGCTCCGCCCGGTCGAACTCCAGCCCGGCGCCCTTCAGTCCCTCCTGGACCTGGTGGAAGTCCGCCACCTCGGTGGTGACGATGAACTCCCCTGCCGACGCGGTGACGTCCTCGCCCCCGGCCAGGAGGGCCGCTTCGAACACCGCCTCCTCGTGGTAGCGGGAGGCGTCCACGTAGATCTGTCCCTTCCGGTCGAACTGCCAGGCCACGGAGCCGTCGGTCCCCAGGTTGCCACCGTTCTTGTCCAGGAGGTGGCGGACCTCGGCCACCGTGCGCTTCTGGTTGTCCGTGGTGGTCTGGATGTAGAGGGCCACACCGCCGGGGCCGTACCCCTCGTAGGCCAACTCCTCGTACGCCACCCCCTCCAGCTCCCCGGTGCCCCGCTTGATGGCCCGCTCGATGTTCTCCTGGGGCATGTTCTCCGCCTTGGCCGTGTCCACGGCCAGACGGAGGCGGGGGTTGAACTCCGGCTCCCCTCCCCCCTCCCGGGAGGCCACGGTGATCTCCCGGATGAGCTTGGTGAAGATCTTCCCGCGCCTCTGGTCGTTCACCGCCTTCTTGCGCTTGATCTGCGACCACTTGTTGTGACCGGCCAACGGAACCTCCTGGAGACGGGATCCGGGGTCCCGCGGGCCCCGGGGGTGAGCCCCCCCGGAGTGCCGTCCCGCGGAGGCCCCCACTCCCTTGAATATAGGGGGGGGCCGGGGGGGTCGGCACCCCGACCACAGGGGAGGACGAGGGGGTGGCGCAGGCGGGATCCACCCCCTACTACTCTCCTCCACCCACGTCCACCCGGCGGCTCCACCCTTCCACCCCGACCGCCATGTCCGCACCGCCCTTCCGTGCCGGCGGAACGCTCCCCCTCCTCGTGGCCATGGGGCTGCTGGGGGGGCTTCCCACCCTTTCGGGAGTGGTTCCCCCCTCCCTCTCCCCTCCCCCTCTCGAGGCCGCGCTCATGGCCCAGCAGCCCCCATCCCCCGCCTTCCGGCCCCCGGTCTCTCCGGGGCGATCCAGCGTCCATGCTCCCCGGGGGCTGGTGGCCACCAGTCACCCCCTGGCCACCTCCGCCGGCCTGGCGGTGCTGGAGGAA
>JBJHCB010000422.1:0-2139 GCA_050485805.1 Gemmatimonadota bacterium
ACGGGCACCTGACCCCCGTCCCCCGTTCCCTGTCCCCCCCGTCCTCCGTCCCCCCATCCCGGAGTCCGCCGTGCCCCGCAGCCCCCACCCGTCGCCGGCCCGGAGCGTCCTGGACTGGATCGGCATCGTCCTCAGGGGGATGGCCATGGGGATCGCCGAGCTCATCCCCGGGGTCTCCGGCGGGACCATCGCCTTCATCACGGGGATCTACGTGGAGCTGGTGCAGACCATCCGGGGACTCCGCCTGGGCGTGGCCATGGCCCTCCTTCGGCGGCGCTTCCGGGAGGGCTGTAGAGAGGGGAACCTGGGGTTCCTCATGGCGCTGGGCGGCGGAATGGTGGTGAGCATCTTCCTCTTCGCCGGGCTGGTGGCGTGGCTCCTGGAGCACCGGGAGATCCACGTGTGGGCCTTCTTCTTCGGCCTCATCGTGGCCTCGGTGGTCTTCGTGGGACGGTTCGCCCTCCCCCTCACCCTCCCCCGGGGCCTGGCCGCCCTGGGGGGGGTCGGGGTGGGGGTCCTCCTGGCCAACATCCAGCCTCTGCCCGCTCCCGAGCACTGGATCTCCACCCTCCTGGCCGGTGCCGTGGCCATCTGCGCGTGGATCCTCCCCGGGATCTCGGGGAGCTTCATCCTCCTCCTCCTGGGGCAGTACGCCCAGCTGGTGCGCGCCCTGTCCGAGCTGGATCTGGCCTTCCTGGCCGCCCTGGCTGCGGGGATGGGGGTGGGGATCCTGGCCTTCGCCCAATTTCTCACCTGGCTCCTCCGGACCCGGTACCGGGGAACCCTGGCCTTCCTCACGGGGCTCATGGCGGGGTCCCTCCAGAAGCTCTGGCCCTGGCGGGAGACGGTCTCCTTCTACCTGGATTCCGCCGGAGACCCCGTCCCGTTGGTGACGCGGCCCATCTCCCCGGGAAGCTGGGCGGCCATGACCGGGGCCGACCCGGCGGTGGTGGGGGCGGTCCTGTCCATGGTGGGGGCCGCGGCGGTGATCCTGGCCCTCGAGTTCCTGGCCCGGCGGCGGGGCGTGGACTACTCGGGGGCGGGATTCCAGGGGAAGGGGGCGGAAAGCAGCCCCGGGGGAGGATCCGGGCCTACTCCACCAGGACGTTGATCATCATTCCCACATCCTCGTGCTCGAGGTTGTGGCAGTGGAGCAGGAAGAGCCCCCGGTGCGCCGTGAACCGCACCGCCACGCGCACCGTCTCCTGGGGGTGGAGGAGCACCGTGTCCTTGAGCCCCGCCTCGTGCTCGAGCACCCGGTCCCTCCCCCCGGTCCGGGAAAGGACCCGGAAGTGGGTGGCGTGGAGGTGCACGGGATGGGCGAACCCGTTGTCGTTGGTGAAGGTCCAGATCTCCGTCTCACCGAAGGGCACCCGCTCCTCGATGCGGTTCATGTCGAACTCCTGCCCGTTGATCCGGTGGGTCATCATGGTGCGGGAGCTCCAGTCCCGATCCGACGTGAAGTCGAATCTCCGCTCCCGGACGGCATCGGCGGGATCGGGCATGGGAACCTCGGAGAGACGCGTGGGGATGGGTGAGGGGTCGTCCACCCTCCGGTCCACCTGGATCCGGAGCAGATCCATGGGTTCTCCCTGCTTGGCCACGGAGCGGCCGTGGGTGACGCCCCCGGGCACCTCGAAGGGAAGGGTCCGGAGGAAGAGCTCCTCTCCCACCTCCAGATCCCGGAAGTCCAGGAGGACGTCGGCGCGCTCCGCCGGACCCAGGTCCAACGTCTCCACGCTCCGGGCCTCCTCGAGGAGGCCTCCGTCGTTCCCGATGAGGATCATGGGCCGGCCGTCGCTCCGGGCCAGCCGGAAGATCCGGGCGTTGGAGCCGTTGAGGATCCGGAACCGGTAGAGGGCGGTCTCCACCTCCATCCGGGGCTGGTGGATCCCGTTGCCGAAGGGGGCCGTGCCGATGTGCCCCTCCATGGTGTCGGGGTGCTCGTATACCGGGATCCCGTGACGGTCGAGGCGCCGGTCCTGGAGGATGAGGGGGATCTCCCGGGGCCCCGAGGGAAGGCTCAGGGCATCCTCCTCGTCGTCCCCCACCAGGAGGAGCCCGCCGATGCCCCGGTAGGCGTGCTCCGCCACCTTGTAGTGGGCGTGGGAGTGGTACCAGTAGGTACCGGCCCTGTTC
>JBJHCB010000423.1:0-2126 GCA_050485805.1 Gemmatimonadota bacterium
GACGATGATGCGGCTCTCCGATCCCTCCTGGATCCCGCGGGAGATGGTCTCGTTCACCCGGTGGAGGACCTTGTCGAAGTTGGCCTGGGCCGAGACCAGATGCTGGTAGGCGGCCCGGCTCTGGAGGGTCCGCGCCAGTTCCTCGTAGCGATCCTTCTTCTCGTCGTCGGGCTCCACCCCTCCCCGGAGGGAGGCCATGAGCTCGGCCTCCAGGGCCTCCAGCTCGTTCCGGAGCTGGCTCAGCTCCCGATCCTCGTCCGCGGACTGCGCCGCCCGCTTCAGGGCCTGGTATTCGTCGGTGCGTCCCAGGAGCCGTCCCAGGTCCAGCGCCATCTCCTGAATCTTCGACATCTTCGGTCCTTTATTCGATTCCCGAGGTGTCGCCGCGGGAAGCTCCCGCGGCCTCCTCCACCGGCTGCCGGGGGATCAGGACGACCCGATCCCGCCCGGAGAGGTCCCGGAGGACCACCGGCGCGCCCCACGCCGCCACCGCGCGGACCGCATCCACCACGGAGCGGGCCTGACCGGCCCCGATCTCCAGGGCCATGAGGCCTCCGGGGCGGAGTGCGCGATGGCCCTCCTCCACCAGCCGCCGGAGGACGGCCAGCCCGTCCTCCTCCGCTTCCAGGGCGGAGGTGGGCTCCCACCGGCGTACTTCCGGAGCCAGCTCCTCCATCTCCCCCAGGGAGACGTAGGGGGGATTGGAGACCACCACGTCCACCCGCTCCCCCGGGGGGAGGGCCGAGAGGAGGTCCCCTTCCAGGAACCGGACCCGACCCGAAAGCCCCAGACGCTCCGCGTTCTCCCGGGCCACCGCCAGGGCCTCCGGAGACCGGTCCGTGGCCGTCACCCGACGGAAGGGGCCCTCCTGGGCCAGCGCAAGGGCGATGGCCCCGCTCCCCGTCCCCACGTCCATGGCCTCCAGCCCCTCCCTCCCCCACTCCCGCACCCGGGTGAGGACGGCCTCCACCAGCTCCTCCGTCTCCGGTCGCGGGATGAGGACCCGCTCGTCCACCCTCAGCTCCAGGTCCCGGAAGGCCGCCCGCCCGAGAATGTACTGGAGGGGGCGTCGTTCCGCCCGTTCCACGAGGAGGGGCTTGAAGGCCGCCAGCTCCGCCTCGCCAAGGGGACGGTCAAAGTGGAGATAGAGCTCCAGGCGCTTCATCCCCAGGGTGTGGGCCAGGAGGTGCTCCACGTCCACCCGCACCCCCGGGATCCCCTTGGCCTCCAGGTACTGGGTGCTCCATCGGAGCAGGCGCAGGACCGACCAGGGGGTCCCGGCCGGAGGGGGGTCCACCGGCTCCGAGAAGCGGGAGGGGCGCTCCGTCACATCTCCTCCCGGAGTCGTTCCTCCTCGTCGGCCAGGCGGAGGGCGTCCAGGAGTTCGTCCAGCTCCCCCTCCAGCACCTCCTCGAGGCGGTGGAGGGTGAGGTGGATCCGATGGTCCGTCACCCGGTTCTGGGGGAAGTTGTACGTGCGGATCTTGGCGGATCGATCCCCGGTTCCCACCTGCGCCCTCCGGTTCTGGGCCCGTTCCGCCTCCCGCTGGGCCACCTGTCGGTCCAGGAGACGGCTCCGGAGCACCTTCAGGGCCTTGGCCTTGTTCTTGTGCTGGGACTTCTCGTCCTGGCAACTCACCACGAGCCCGGTGGGGAGGTGGGTGATGCGGACCGCCGAGTCCGTGGTGTTCACCGACTGCCCGCCGGGCCCGGAGGAGCGGAAGACGTCCACCCGGAGCTCCGCCGGGTCGATGACCACGTCCACCTCCTCGGCCTCGGGGAGGACGGCCACGGTAGCTGCGGAGGTGTGGATCCGCCCCTGGCTCTCCGTCCGCGGAACGCGCTGCACCCGGTGCACGCCGGACTCGTACCGGAGGAGGCCGTAGGCGCCCGGTCCCCGGACGGTGCACACCGCCTCCTTCACCGATCCCGGAAGCCCCTCGGAGAGATCCACGAGCTCCACCTCCCACCTCCGGGTCTCGGCGAACCGCCGGTACATGCGAAGGAGATCGGCGGCGAAGAACCCCGCCTCATCGCCCCCGGTCCCGGCCCGGATCTCCAGGACCGCCGGGCGGTCGGCCAGGGGGTCCCGGGGAACGACAAGGCGCCGGGCCCGGTCCCCCAGGG
>JBJHCB010000424.1:0-2121 GCA_050485805.1 Gemmatimonadota bacterium
GAATCGAATGGCGTTCATGGGGGGGAAGATGGGGAGGGGGGGGTGGGGTGTCGAGGGTGGGCAGGATGGAGCAGGGGGGGTCTCCGCGCCCTCACTCCCCGTTCCGGGCCTCCCGGCCCCGGGCCGTCTGAGACCCCAGGGGACCCGGGCCGAGATATTCGCGGCGGAATTGGTGGTTCTCCCGGGCCACTGCCGGTGGGCCCAGCCAGTGTGTGGTACCTGCGGTCACCCAGATCACCTCGTCCGAGACCTGGAAGACGTCCTCCACGTCATGCCCGGTGATGACGACGGCGGATCCCGCTTCCCGGAGCGTTCGGATCCCCTGTCCCACCAGGGGACGGTCCCTGGGCTCGACCCCGGCGAACGGCTCATCCATGAGGAGGCAGACGGGCCGCCGGACCAGCGCCAACCCCATGACGGCCCGCTGCCGCTCCCCCATGGAGACCTGGGTGGGGCGCCGGTTGAGGAACTCCTCCAGGGCCAGGGTTCCGATGGCCTCCGCCAACCGCTCCCGTCCGCCGAAGGTGTCCGCCACGGCCGCCAGGTGCTCCCGGATCGTGTAGAGGGCGCTCAGGGCTCCCGACTGGGCGCAGTACAGAAGCCCCGTCCGCGCCATTCGGGCCAGGGAGGGGCGGGGGAGGAACTCCCCCCGGTACGCCACACGCCCGAAGTCGGGTCGGACCCGGCCGACGGCGATCCGGAGGAGGGTGGACTTCCCCGCCCCATTCCGGCCCATGAGGGCTGTGACCGCTCCCGCGGTGGCGCGGAACGAGGCGGCCTTGAGCACCGTCCTGTTCCCGAAGCCCTTCCCGACGCCATCCACCTCCAACACCACCGCACGGGCGGTCACAGGACGAGCCATTCAAGGAGGATCGGCACCGGGATGGCCATGGGGAGGATGGCCACGCCGGGGATGCCCAGGTTCCCGAGGAAGACGTCCTCATCCCGTCGCCTCGCGTCCAGGAGGACGGCGGAGGCCGCGATGCCCACGATGAGCGCGCGCTCGAGGGGGCTGGGATGGGGCAGTCCCAGGATGGCCAGCCCCAGCCGAAGTCCCCCCCAGACCGCCAAGCCCCGGAAGAGATAGGCGTTCCGGAAGCGGGAGAGGCGGACCAGTCGAAGGAAGGAGCCCAGGGGTGGCCTCACCGGAGAGCGGCGGCTACCGCGCCACCGGCGCCCCCCCCCGCATACGGGCTCCGCGCCACCACGGCGGCGTAGGATTCCCCAAGGCAGGGCTGGAAGCCGGGGCAGCCGTACAGGGCGGCGTACACCCGGGCGTACTGCTGCACCACCTTCACGTAGTGGCGGGTCTCCCGGAAGGGGATGTGCTCCATGAAGACGTCCCGGTCCCGGGCCTCGGGCCGCTGCCGCCACTGGTTGATCCGGCCGGGGCCGGCGTTGTAGGCGGAAAGGGCGTCCTGGGCCCGCCCATCGTAGCGCCGCACCATGGAGGCCAGGTACTGGGTCCCCAGGCGGACATTGTACTCCGGGTCGGAGAGGAGGGCCGCCTGGTAGCGGATGCCCAGGGAGCGGGCCACCTCCTGGGCGGTCCCGGGCATGAGCTGCATGAGCCCCACCGCGCCCGCCGAGCTCCGGATGGAGGTGTGGAAGAGGGACTCCTGCCGGATGAGCCCCGCCACGAAGAAGGGGTCCAGCCCCCGGGCCCGGGCCTCCCGGACGATGACCTCCCGATGGGGGAAGGGGTGGACGATGCGGAGGAGGCGAAGGTTCCACACCCCCTCCCGCCGGTGGATCTCCCGCCCCAGCACCACCCCCTGGATGGGGAAGTCGTTGTAGGTGAGGGCCTCGGCGAAATCGTAGGCCCCGTCCCCCCGGCGGAAGAAGTGCTCCTGGAGGCGCTCCAGCTCGAAGGCGAAGGAGCCGGGGGTGGGGACCACCTGGTGGATCCGGAGCCGAAGGAGGGCGTTCTCCAACTCCCCGGCCAGGGCGGGCTGGGGGGCGGGCCCTCCGGGGAGGTTCCTGGGGAGGATGGGGACGTCCAACCGCTCCCCGGCCAGGACCCCGTAGATGGAGATGGGATCGTCCTCCCAGGCCGTCCGCAGGTGGTCCCGGGCCCGGGCCGGGTCCCCGTTCCGCTCCCGGGCCAGGGCGGCCCAGTAG
>JBJHCB010000425.1:0-2118 GCA_050485805.1 Gemmatimonadota bacterium
CGGCATCCTCACCTACGCCGTCATCGGCTTCAGCCTCATGTATCCCGACGAGTTCGCCGTGGCGGGGGTCCTGGGGTGGGCGGGGATCGGGGTGGGGACGGACCCCGAGGGGCTCACCGCGGCCTATGATCCGGGCTTCACGTACTGGGCGGACTTCATCTTCCAGGCCATGTTCGCCGCCACGGCCGCCACCATCGTCTCGGGGGCGGTGGCGGAACGGATCCGCTTGGACGCCTTTCTGCTCTTCTCCGCCCTCTACGTCGCCCTGGTCTATCCGGTCCTGGGCTCCTGGCAGTGGGGCGGGGGATGGCTGGACGAGCTGGGGTTCCATGACTTCGCCGGATCCACCGTGGTCCACTCCGTGGGGGGGTGGGCAGCCCTCGCCGGCGTCATGCTCCTGGGACCCCGGGTGGGCAAGTACGTGAACGGCTCCATCCGCCCCATCCTGGGACACAACCTTCCCCTGGCGGTGATGGGGATGTTCCTCCTCTGGCTGGGATGGTTCGGGTTCAACGGGGGGTCGGTGCTGAGCGCCGACCCGGGGGAGGTCTCCTTCGTCTTCGTCACCACCGCCCTGGCGGCGGCGGCCGGGGTGGTGGGGGCCATGGCCACCACCTGGACCATCCACAAGCACCCCGACGTCACCATGGTCCTGAACGGGGCCCTGGCAGGGCTGGTGGGGATCACCGCAGGCGCGGACGTGGTGAGTGTGCTCTCCTCGGTGATCATCGGCTTCCTGGCGGGGATCCTGGTGGTCCTCTCCGTCATCCTCTTGGACCGCAGGCGCCTGGACGACCCTGTGGGAGCCATCTCGGTGCACCTCACCTGCGGGATCTGGGGCACCCTGGCGGTGGGGATCTTCAGCCCGGAGTTCACCGTGTTGACCCAGCTGGTGGGCGTGGTGGGCTACGGTGTGCCGGCGTTCGGGGCGGCCCTTCTTATCTTCGGGCTCCTCAAGGTCAGCCTGGGGATCCGGGTCTCGGAGGACGATGAGCGACGGGGCCTGGACCTGTCGGAGCACAACATGGAAGCCTACTCGGAATTCCAGGTCTTCAATCCCCGGTCCTGACCCCCCGGGCCGTTCCGCCGGAGCTCGGGTCGCGCCATCCACGAACGAAGGGAGCCAAGCCGTCATGAAGCTCGTCATCGCCTACATCCAGCCCCACCGGCTGCACCATGTGAAGCGGGCCCTCGCCGAGGTGGAGGTGAACCGCATGTCGGTCACCAACGCCCTGGGATGCGGGCAGCAGCAGGGGTTCACCGAGACCTATCGGGGGGCGGAGTTCGAGGTCCAGCTCCTGAAGAAGATCCGCCTGGAGATCGCCGTCAACGACGACTTCCTGGAGCGCACCCGGGACGCCATCATCCGGGGCGCCCGTACCGGGGAGTTCGGGGATGGGGTGATCTTCGTCACGGAACTGGCGGATTGCTACCGGATCCGCACCGGGGAGTCGGGGAGCCCGGCCGTGGGATGAGCCCGGGGTGGGCCCGACCTCCGGCCCCCCCCCGGGTCTCCGGACCCAGGCCCACAGGCCCCTCGTCCCCTGGTCGGCGTCAGGCGCCGCGTTTCCGCCCCTTCAGGACTCCATCCGCCATGGGGAGGAGGAGCTCCCGGATCCGGTCCTGGAGTTCCTCGACGGAGAAGGGCTTCCGGAGGAAGGCTCCCCCGCCCGGGACAGCGGCCAGTTCCCCCGCCAGCTCCCCCGGATGTCCCGAGATGAAGAGAATCCGGAGACCCGGGTCCACCTGCCGCAACCGGGCCGCCAGCTCCGGACCCGACAGGTCGGGAAGGAGGACGTCGGTGATGAGGAGGTCCACCCGGGCCTCCCCCGCCCGGAAGAGGGCTTCCGCCTCGGTGGGGCGATGGGTCACCAGCACCCGGTGGCCGGCGCGCTCCAGGGCGCGCCGGATGAGGCCGGCCACCCCGGGGTCGTCCTCCACCAGGAGGAGGGTCCACCGGGCGCCCTCTCCGGGGGCCTCTCCGCGGCCCGGATCGCCTGGGAGGACACCCTCCCCGGCCCCCACCCCCCTTACCACCACCACCCCCCCCCGCACCCCCGCCCCCCCCCCCCGCGCCCCCGCCGACCGTACAACCACCCCAAGGGGGGGGTTGAACAC
>JBJHCB010000426.1:0-2111 GCA_050485805.1 Gemmatimonadota bacterium
GGAGGGGGAGCTCCGGGAGGTGGCCGCGGAGCTGCGGGAGACGGAGGGGGGGGTGGAGGGACTCCGCACCCTGGTCCTCGTCCTCGAAGGGCAGGGGAGGCTCCAGCTCTCCATGAACCTGGAGGACGCCGGCGAACGCGATCCATGGGGGGCCTACCAGGAGGTGGAGGCGGCCCTGGCCCGTCGGGGCGGCGCCGTGGCCCGGACGGAGATCATCGGGCTGGCCCCCGACCCCCTCCTGGTGGGAGCGGGGGCCCACCGGCTGCGGATGGCCGGCCCCATCCCACCACCCCTGGTCTCGGCGGTCCTGGCGGGTCACCTTTCCAGGCGGGCCGCTCGCTCCGCCCAGCGGCTCCTGGAGGCCGCCCGGGCCGGGGGCGGGCCCATCCCCGACCCCCTCCGGACCGAACTCGGCCGGATGGCCGGGGACCTCCTCACCTCCACCGGCTCCGAGAAGACGGAATGAACATCGACTCCCTGAAGGAGCAGGCGCGGCGCCACGAGCGGGAAGAAGAGTGGCGAAAGGCCCTCGACCTCTACCAGAAGGCCATCGAGCGGCTGGACGGCGCGGATGAGCCCGATGTCTCCATCTTCAATCGGGCCGCCGATCTCCACGTGCGGCTGGGAAACCTGGACCGGGCCCTCGGCCTGTACCACCGGGCCATCGACCTCTACCTGGAGGGGGACCTCCCCAACAACGCCATCGCCATCTGCCGGAAGATCGGTCGGCACATGCCCGACGAGGTGGAGGTGTTCCGCCGGATGGGACAGATCCGGGCGCTCCAGGGGTTCTCCGTGGATGCGCGTCAGAACTACCTCACCTTCGCGGAGGTGCTGCAGACCCGGGGCGAGCCGGACCGGGCCCTGGACGGGCTCCGCGAACTGGTGGAACGGATCCCCGGAGACTGGGAGAGCCGGATCCTGTTGGCCGAGGGGCTCCTGAAGCGGGAGGGGAAGGAGGAGGCCCTGGACCAGCTCCGCAGGGCCTGGGAGCACCTGGTGAGGGACGGGGGGGAGGAGGAGCGGGCCGCAGCGCTCCAGGAGCGGATCCTGGCCCTGGACCCGGATGCGACCCTGGAGGTGCCCGAGGGTCGAACCGCCGAAGCCGACCTCCCGGGGGAGTGGGACGGCGGGGTGGTGGGCTTCGAGACCACCGGGCTCGAGCCCTCCCCCGGGTTGGACCCCTCTCCCGGATTCGCCGACGAGTGGGGGGAGATGCCCGCCGTGGGGGAGGAGGAGGCCCTGGAGGAGTTCGGGAGCGGGGACCCGGATCCCGAGCCGATGCAGCTGGACGGGTCGGCCTCCGGGGAGGACGAGGCCCCGACCAGGGCTTCGGATCCCGATCCTTCCCAGGAGGAGGAGGAATGGGGAGGGATCGAGACCTGGGCCCTGGAGCCCGAGGACGAGGAGGTCGTCGCCGAGGAGGAGGTCGTCTCCGAGGTGGAGGAGGTCGTCTCCGAGGTGGAGGAGGAGGCCGCTGAATGGGAGGAGGGCCCCGGGGACCTCCCGTTCCTGGAGATCCCCGATCCCGGGGCACCCCTCGAGGCGGTCCAGGAGGTGGAGATCGACCATGGGATGCCCGACGGAGGGGAACCCGAACAGGAGGTCCTGGACGACGGGGCCTGGATGGACGGGATCACCCTGGAGTCGGCCCTCCCGGAGGAGGCGGTGGGGGATGCGGTGGCGGAGGCCCGGAGCGCCGTGGATGCCGCGTATGGGGACGAGGACCGGGGCACCCTGATCCGTGCTCTCCTCCGGCTGGCCGGGGCCCTGGCGGTCCAGGGGGAGGCGGAGGCCGAAACGGTCTACGGGCAGGTCCTCCAGCTGGACCCGGGGAACCGGGTGGCCCTGGAGGCCCTGGGGCGGCGCGACCCCTTCGACGGTCCCCTCTCCGCCACCCCGTCCTCCGCGGGGGACTCCGGGGACGGGGGCGGGTTCGTGGACCTGGGCTCCATGATCCTGGACGATGCCCCGGGTGAGAAGACCACCCGGTGGACGGTGGCGGCGGAGGAACCCTCGGGAGACGAGGGGGCCGACTTCGCCCGGATGCTCTCCCAGTTCAAGGCCAAGGTGGCCGAGAACCTGGAGGGCGAGGATGCGAGGTCCCAGTA
>JBJHCB010000427.1:0-2099 GCA_050485805.1 Gemmatimonadota bacterium
GGGTGAGGCCGTGCCAGTGGAGGATGAGGGGGTCGGGAAGCTGGTTCTCCATGGTGACCCGGAAGGGGTCTCCCTTCCGGACCCGGATCACGGGCGAGGGGAGGGATCCGTTCACCAGGAATCCCTGCACCTCGAGCCCCCCTCCGATCTCGGCGATGCCGGGGGCGGCCCGGAGGGTCAGGTTCTCCGGCCGGACCTCGGGGGCCAGGCGCATCGTGGTCCAGGGGAGTTCCCGGGGGGTCACCGCCGGACGCCGCGCCTGGGCCGAGGCCTCCATGGCGGACCAGACCGGCGAGATGAGTCCTCCGGCTCCCGCCAGCGCCGTGGTCCCCCCGGCCGCCGCCAGCCAGAGGAACTCCCGGCGGGAGACCGGGCGCCCACCGGTGCAACCAGGGCACCGGGGGGAACCGCACGGACTCCCGGGAAGGCAATCGGGGGCGGGGGGCAGTTCGTTCATGGCCGGGGCGCTTCGGGTGGATCGGCGGGTGCGGGTGATGCGGAGGCCGCGTCTGGGGAAGGCCGCGTCGGGGAGAACCGCCTGCAGACTTCACCGCCAAACTAGTATTTTGAATACAACTTATTATCTTTCCCTCGATCTGCCAAGTCTTTTCCCCCGCTTCTCCCGCCTCCCATGCGCCTCACCCAGTTCTCCGACTACGCCCTCCGGACCCTCCTCTACCTGGGGGTCCATGACCACCGCCTGGTTCCGGTGGCCGAGGTGGCCCGATCCTATCGGATCTCCCACCATCACCTTGTGAAGGTGGCCGGAACGCTCACCGAGCTGGGACTGGTGGAGGGGGTGAGGGGGGGGGGGGGGGGCCTCCGGCTGGCGGCGGACCCGGCCACCATCAACGTCGGATGGCTCATCCGGCGCACCGAACCCGACCTCCATCTGGTGGAGTGCTTCGACCGGGAAACGGACACCTGCCCCATCACCCCTGCGTGCATGCTGAGGAAGGTCCTCCACGAGGCGCGGCGGAGCTTCCTGGAGACCCTGGACCGGTATTCCCTGGCGGACTTCCTGGACTCCCCCGCCCGGCGGGCGGAGCTCGTTCGACTGTGGGATCTGGCCGGGGCGGCGGTGGACGCGGGATGAGGGGTTGGTGAGAGGGAAGAGCGCCACAGGAGGTCCTCTCCCCATTCCACGGTGCACGAGTGCCTGGAGGACGGGACGGGGGAGTGCGCTGCTCCAACGCCAGGTACCTTGAGCGCGGTCGTCAAGGCCATCGGAATCCGAACCCTCGTGCGATATCGAGGCGTGTCTTCCCGCGGACGGATGTTGTTCACGACCGCACTTCCAATGCCCTAGCTCCTCCTCCTTGACGCACACGCGGGCACGACTACTTTTGCCTGCCCTCTGATCATCAGGTTACCTCCGGAGCCCGGTTCGTCCGTGGATCCGTGAGGAGGGGGTTCGGTCGTCTGAGGTGGGGCCGGAAGGGAGTTGGATCCCTTCCGGCCCGCCGTTTGTCGAACCGCACGTCTCATTTCGGCGGGCCCCAAGGGCACCGCCCGGAGGAGGTGGACCGCTGTGGCCGTCCGGTACCTGATCGTCGTCATCGCCGTCCTGGCTGCAGCGTTCCACATGTACACGGCTGGTGTGGAGCCCTTCACCGCCCTGGTGCAGCGCCCGGTCCACCTGGCCCTCATGGCCATCCTGGGATTTCTGGGCGTCGGGGTCATGGCGGGGGTGGGGAAGTACTGGGACGACCAGAAGGGGTGGGAGCGGGCCGTCTCCGTCCTACTGGCTGCGGGAATGACCTGGGCCTGCTTCCACCTGGCCCTCCGGCACGAGGCCCTGGTGCAGCAGATCGGTCCTCCCTCCTCCCTGGACCTGGCAGCGGGCGTGGTGGCCATCCTCGCCCTTCTGGAGCTCACCCGTCGAACCACGGGGTGGGGTCTCATCGTCATCGCCATGGCGGCGCTGGTCTACGCGGTGGTCGGCCCCTTCCTCCCGGGGATCCTGGCCCACCGGGGCTACTCCCCGGCCCGGATCGTGGAGCACCTCTACCTCTCCATGGACGGGATCTGGGGGATCCCCCTGGGGGTGTCCGCGGACTTCGTATACCTCTTCGTACTCTTCGGGACGATCCTAGAGG
>JBJHCB010000428.1:0-2090 GCA_050485805.1 Gemmatimonadota bacterium
GGGCTACTCCCTCCGCACCGAGCCCATCCAGCTCCCGGCCGGGCAGCACCGGGTCTCGGCCGCCTTCGTCCGGAAGTTCGAGGGTCCCTACGAGGATCTGCTCCGTCCCCATGAGTGGTCCCTGGCCGGAGAAGGGGAATCGGCGGGGTACGGCATCACGAACCTCCCCCACCTCTGGACCATGACCGTGTCCGGCCCCTACAACCCCTCGGGGATCTCGGAGACGGAGAGCCGGAGCCGCATCTTCACCTGCCACCCGGAGTGGGGCGACGAGGCCACCGCCTGTGCGGAGACGATCCTCCGCAGCCTGGCCACAGAGGCCTACCGCCGGCCCGTGTCGGAGTCCGCCCTGGAAGGAATCATGGGCTTCTACCACCAGGGCGCAGAGGAGGGAGGGTTCGAGACCGGCGTCCGCCTGGCGCTCCAGGCCACCCTGGCGAGCCCCAGCTTCATCTTCCGCATCGAGCGTCAGCCCGACGGGGTACAGGCGGGTGACGCCTTCCTGGTGAGCGACCTGGACCTGGCCTCCCGCCTCTCCTTCTTCCTCTGGGGCGCGCCCCCGGACCGGGAGCTCCTGGAGGCGGCGACCCAGGGCCACCTCTCCGACCCCGCAGTGCTGGAGGCCCAAGCCCTCCGGATGCTCCGGGACCCCCGGGCCGAGGCCCTCTCCACCCGCTTTGCGGCCCAGTGGCTCCGGCTCCAGGACATGGACAACATCCGTCCGGACCCGTACTGGTTCCCGAACTACAGCGAGACCCTGGCCTCGGACATGCGCCGGGAGACCGAGCTCTTCTTCGACCACCTGCTCCGGGAGGACCGGAGCATGCTGGAGCTCTTCTCGGCGGACTACACCTTCGTGAACGAGCGCCTGGCCCGACACTATGGGATCCCCAACGTGGTGGGGACCGAGTTCCGTCGGGTGGCCTACCCCGTCAACTCCAACCGCCAGGGGATCCTGGGCCACGGGAGCATCCTCCTCCTCACCTCCATGGGGAACCGGACCTCTCCGGTCCTCCGGGGGAAGTGGGTGATGGAGGTCCTCATGGGCTCTCCGCCTCCGCCCCCTCCCCCCAACGTCCCCACCCAGGAGGAGACGGACGGCGTGGACGACGAGGGGGTCCTCACCACCCGGGAGCGGTTGGCCATCCACCGGGCGAACCCCGCCTGCTCCTCCTGCCACAACATGATGGACCCCATCGGCGTGGCCCTGGACAACTTCGATGTCCTCGGGAAGTGGCGCCTGCGGGAGAACGGGATCCCCGTGGACACCCGGGGTGACTTCTACGACGGCACCCGGATCAACACCGTGCTGGAGCTGAACCAGGTGCTCCTGAGCCGGCCGGTTCCCCTGGTCCGCACCTTCACGGAGTACCTCCTCTCCTACGCCATCGCCCGTCCCGTGGAGCCCCACGACCAGCCCACCATCCGGGCCCTGGTCCGGGAGGCGGAGGCCAAGGACTACCGCCTCTCCTCCCTCATCCTGGGCGTGGTGATGAGTGAGCCCTTCCGGATGAAGTCGGCGGAGGTCCTGGCCGACGACGCCCAGGACCTCCGATGACGCCCCAACGCACGCAACCGACCCCCGCCCCCCACCTGGAGGTATGACACCATGAGCTTCGGCACCGGATTCATCACCGGAAAGCACCTGCCGCGCCGGACCTTCCTCCAGGCCATGGGGGCCTCCGTGGCCCTCCCCTTCCTGGACGCCATGGTCCCCGCCGGACGGCGGTGGTCCGGGGCGGAGATCGACCGGACCCGCCTCATCTGCATGGAGGAGGTCCACGGGGCCGCAGGGTCCAGCGATTGGGGGGCGAGCCAATACCTCTTCGCGCCGGAGACGGTGGGACGGAACTTCTCCCTCCGGCCGGACAACCTGCTGAAGCCGCTGGAGCCCTTCCAGGACTATCTCACCATCGTGAGCAACACGGATGTCCGCATGGCGGAGGCGTGGGAGCCGGCGGAGATCGGCGGAGACCACTTCCGCTCCAGCGCCGTCTTCCTGACCCAGTCCCACCCCCGCCAGACCCAGGGGTCGGACCTCTACGCCGGCATCTCCCTGGATCAGCTCTACGCCCAGCGCTACGGGCAGG
>JBJHCB010000429.1:0-2089 GCA_050485805.1 Gemmatimonadota bacterium
CCTGATGCCATCCCCCGTAGTGGGAGGGGCGGAGGAGCTCCGTCATCCCTCCGTCGGTGATGACGAAGGTCTTCCCCCCGGCCCGCTTCACGTAGAGGACCCGGGTGAGGAGGACCCCCGCCTCCCCCACCACGGAACGCCCCGGCTCCAGGAGGAGGCGGAGGCCCGTTCCCCGGAGGCGGGGGACGATCTCCCGGGCCAGGGCCTCCACCGGGAGCCCGGGGTCCCCGCCGTAGCCCACGCCGAAGCCCCCGCCCAGGTCCAGGTAGCCCACCGGGATCCCCTCGGCGGCCAGGCGGGCCACCTTGGCCAGGATCGTGTCCAGGGCCTCCAGGTAGGGCTCCACCTCCAGGATCTGGGACCCGATGTGGACATCCACCCCCCGCACCTCCAGGTGGGGGGAGGCGTGGGCCCGGCGGTAGAGGACCATGGCGTCCTCCAGCGCCACCCCGAACTTGGAGGCGGCGTGCCCCGTGCGGGTGTACTCGTGGGGGGTGTTCACCAGGATGTCCGGGTTCACCCGGATCCCCACGGGAGCGGCGCGGCCCAGGCGGGCCGCCACCCCCTCCAGGGCCTCCAGCTCCCCCGCGCTCTCCACGTGGAAGGAGAGGATCCCCGCTTCCAGGGCGGCCTCCATCTCCTCCTCCGTCTTCCCCACCCCGGCGAAGACGATGCGCTCCGGGGGGATGCCGGCCCGCCGGGCCCGGTGGAGCTCCCCCAGGGAGACGATGTCCGCCCCCCCGCCCAGGGCCCCGATCCGGTTCAGGACGGCCAGGTTCCCGTTGGCCTTCACCGAATAGGCCAGCAGGAACTCCACCTCCCGGAAGGCGCGGTGGAAGGCCTCCACCCGCTCCCGGATCCCCTCCCCGTCGTAGACGTAGAGGGGGGTGCCGAAGCGCTCCGCCAGGACCCCCAGATCCTGGTCCCGACAGTGGAGGACCCCCTCCCGACGGGGGAAGCCCGGGGGACGGTCGCCCGCCCCCAGGGGGCCGCCCACGACCTTCGGGGAGGACCCGGCACCCTCCGGGGGGGACGGACTCAGTACGCCTTCGCCCACACCACCTCCATCTTCGAATCCCCGCCGCCGATGCACCGGGTGGGCGCCTGGGGGGAGCGGAAGTCGGGGCCGGGGATGCAGCGGAGGGTGGCCTTCGTCGCCTCCTTCACCCGCTCCTCCACCGCCGGGTCCCCGCTCCAGCCGGTGTAGACGAACCCCCCGGGCCCCTCCAGGATCTCCCTGAGCTCGTCCAGACTCTCCACCCCCCGGTGGGAGTGGGCCTCCCGTCGCCCCCGGGCCCGCTCCAGGAGCTCGGCCTGGAACGCCTCCAGGCGCTCGGGGAGCTCCGCCAGGGCCTGGGCCTCGGGGAGGAAGGCCTTCCGGTCCTCCCCCTCGGCCGTGACGCGCTTCACCAGGACCACCTGCTCCTTGGCCAGATCCTTGGGCCCGATCTCCAGGCGGAAGGGGACGCCCTTGCGCTCCCACTCCCAGAACTTGGCGCCGGGGTTCAGGTGGTCCCGGTCGTCCACCTTTGCCCGGACCCCGGCCTCGGCCAGGCGCGCCCCGAGCTGGTGGGCCTTCTCCACCACCGCGGTGCGCTCCCCCTCCTTCCGGTAGATGGGGACGATGACCACCTGGGTGGGGGCCAGGCGGGGAGGGACCACGATCCCCGTGTCGTCGCCATGGGTCATGACCATCCCCCCCACCAGGCGGGTGGAGACCCCCCAGGAGGTGTTCCAGGCGTACTCCTCCGCCCCCGCCTCGCTCTGGAAGGTGAGGTCGAACTGCTTCGAGAAGTTCTGCCCCAGGTTGTGGGAGGTCCCCGCCTGGAGGGCCCGGTTGTCCTGCATGAGGGCTTCGCAGGTGTAGGTCCGCACCGCCCCGGCGAACTTCTCCGAGTCGGACTTGAGCCCCGTCACCACCGGCATGGCGATCCACTCCTCCATGAAGGTCCGGTAGACCCCCAGCATGCGGAGCGTCTCCTCCTCGGCCTCGGCGTCGGTGGCGTGGGCGGTGTGCCCCTCCTGCCAGAGGAACTCGGCGGTGCGGAGGAAGAGGCGGGTCCGGAGCTCCCAGCGCATGACGTTGGCC
>JBJHCB010000430.1:0-2088 GCA_050485805.1 Gemmatimonadota bacterium
GCTGAACTCCGCGAACTGGATGATCCAGGCCATCGAGCAGCGCCGGCAGACCATGCTCAAGGTCATGAACTTCATCGTGGACCGGCAGCGGGACTTCTTCGAGCGAGGGGTCCAGTACCTCCGTCCGCTCACCCTACGGGAGGTGGCGGAGCACATCCAGATGCACGAGTCCACCGTCTCCCGGGTGACGAACGAGAAGTTCGCCCAGACGCCCCGCGGCGTGCATCCCCTCAAGTTCTTCTTCTCCAGTGGGCTCTCCACCGCCACCGGCGAAGACATCTCCGCCCGGGGGGTGAAGGACAAGATCCGGATCCTGGTGCAGCAGGAGAACCCCAAGAAGCCCCTCACGGACCAGACCATCGTGGACCTCCTGGGGAGCGAGGGGATCCAGATCGCCCGGCGCACGGTGGCCAAGTATCGGGACCAGCTGGGGATCCTCCCGGCGCGGATGCGGAAGCGTGTCTGATCCCACGACGGTCCGTCGGGACTTCGCGGTGGTGATCCCCGCCTTCGACGAGGCCCCGGTGATCCCCGACCTCATCCGGGAACTCCGGCAGACGTTCCGGCGCCACGGGCTGGAGGGAGAGGTCCTCCTGGTGGACGACGGCTCCTCCGACGGGACGGCAGAGCTGGCCGAGAGGGAAGGGGAGGGGTGGACGCCCCTCCGCGTCCTCCGGCATCGCATGAACCAGGGGAAGACCGAGGCCCTCCTCACCGCCGCCCGGGCCACGGACCGGGAGTTCCTGGTCCTCTTCGACGCCGACCTGCAGCACTCCACCGAGGAGATCCCCCGGCTCCTGGCCGAACTGGACCAGGGGTGGGACATGGTCTGCGGCCGGAAGGTGGGCGCCTACGACAAGCGGGCCGTTTCCTCGGTGTACAACCGTCTCTCCCGCCGCATCTTCCAGGTGCCCGTCTCCGACCTCAACTCCATCAAGGCCTTCCGGCGGACGATCCTGGAGGAGATCCACCTCCGCCACGACTGGCACCGCTTCTTCGTGGTCCTGGCCCACGCCCGGGGGTACTCGGCCACCGAAGTGGATGTGACCCTCCACCCTCGGAGGGCGGGGGTCTCCAAGTACTCTTCCCCCTGGCGGGTCCTGGTGGGGGTCATCGATCTCCTCTCCGTCTGGTTCCTCCTCCTCTTCTCCCGGAAGCCCCTCCTCCTCTTCGGGACCGCCGGGGCCCTCCTCATCACCCTGGGCCTCTTCGTCGGACTCGTGGCCATCTGGCTGCGGGTGGTCCACGGCCTCGGGTTCCGGCCCCTCCTCACCCTGGTCCTGTTGCTGGAGACGGTGGGCTTCATGCTCCTGGGGTTCGGGCTGGTGGCGGAGATGGTGGCGCAACTCCGGGAAGAGGTGGACGACCTGCGCCGGGAACGGGTCCGCCGTCCTCCGCCCCCCTCCCTCCGGTGAAGGTCCCCGCACCGCTCCCCTCCACCGGGAGCCGCCCGCCCCGGGTCCTGGTGGTGGTGGGTACCCGCCCCGAGGTGATCAAGATGGCCCCGGTGGTGTCGGCCCTCCGCGCCGGGCATCCGGAGCTCGAGACCGAGCTCCTCCTCACGGGTCAGCATTCGGACCTGGTGGATCGGGCCCTGGACGACTTCGGGCTCTCTCCGGACCACGACCTGGGGATCATGCGGGAGGGGCAGAGCCTCTACGATGTGGCGGAAGGCTGCCTGCGGGGGCTCCGGGACGTGCTGGCCCGGCGCCGCCCGGGGATGGTCCTGGTGCAGGGGGACACGGCTTCCGTCTTCTTCGGCGCGCTGGTGGGGTTCTTCGAGGGGCTCGCCGTGGGCCACGTGGAGGCGGGCCTCCGCAGCGGGAACCTCCGGAGCCCCTTCCCCGAGGAGGGGTTCCGGCGACTCACCGGGGTGCTGGCGGACCTCCACTTCGCCCCCACCGCCGAGGCTCGGGACCACCTCCTCCGGGAAGGGGTCCCTCCCGAGCGGATCCACCTCACGGGGAACACGGTGGTGGACGCCCTACTCCAGATGGCGGGGTCGCCGCGCCCGATCCTGGATCCCGGCCTGGAGCGGCTCCTGGCCCGGGCCGAGAGGGGAGAGGGCCCCTTCGCCCTGGTCACGGC
>JBJHCB010000431.1:0-2077 GCA_050485805.1 Gemmatimonadota bacterium
GAGCGGTTCCGGGGGTCGGTGGAGCGGGAGGCCCGGCGCCTCCACCAGCTGGCCCGGGTGGAGTCGGTGGACTTCGGAGTCGACGCCCGGGGCGTGGGCGCCACCGCCGTCCTCCAGAACGGAACGGAGGTCTTCCTTCCCCTGGAAGGACTCGTGGACCTGGAGCAGGAGCGGATCCGCCTCCGGAAGGAGATCCAGCGCCTGGACGGCCAGCTCGCCGGAGCGGAGAAGAAGCTCGCCAACCAGCAGTTCACGGCCCGGGCCCCCGCCGAGGTGGTGGAGAAGGAACGGGAGAAGGCCGGGGTCTTCCGGGATCAGCGGGACAAGCTCCAGGAGAAGCTCCAGGCGCTGGAGGGGGTGTGAGGACGGGACGTTTCCGGAGGGGTGGGACGGGGACCGCCCCCCTCCGGGCCGCCCTCCTTGCCGCCGTCCTCGTGGCCATGGCGGGGTGCGCCCGGACCACCGCGCCCACCGGCGGCGAGGTCCCCGAGACCCCGCCCCGCATCGTCTCGGTGAGCCCCGACACCTTCGCCATCGTGGAGCCCTTCGACGGGCCCATCCGCATCGAGTTCGAGCGGCGCCTCTCGGAGCGCCCCTCCACGGGGACCCTCCGGGACGCCGTGGTGGTCTCGCCCCGCACCGGCGAGGTGGACGTCCGCCTCCGGCGCTGGGGGGTGGAGATCCGCATGGACGGAGGGTTCCGGGAGCGGACGGTCTACCGGATCACCCTCCAGCCCACCCTCCAGGACCTCTTCCGGAACCGCCTGGACCGACCCCGGGACTTCTTCTTCTCCACGGGCCCGGACTTCGAACCGAACCTGGTGGCGGGGCTCCTGGTGGACCGCCTCACGGGGCAACCCGTTCCCCGGGCCCGGGTGGATGCCCGCCCCCTTCCCGACGGGGCACCCCACTCGACCCTGGCCGACTCCCTGGGCGTCTTCGCCTTCCGCTTCCTCCCGGCGGGCCGCTACCAGATCGTGGCCTACGAGGACCGGAACCGGAACCGGGAGCCGGACTTCCAGGAGCCCCAGGACTCCCTCCAGGTGGAGTTCGCCGTGGGCGACACGGTGGTGGTGACGGAGATGGCCCTTCTCCAGCCCGACACCACGGCGGCCATCCTGACCCAGGCCCGGGTCCTGGACTCCCTGGCGGTGGAGGTGACCTTCGACGATCACCTGGATCCCGAGCTCCCCGTGGACGGGGTCCGGGCGCGTCTGGAGCGGGAGGACGGCCCCGGGATCCAGGTGGCCGAGATCCTCCACCTCTGGGAGTGGGAGGAGCGGGAGGCGGCCCGGGAGGCGGCCGAGGAGGTCCCCGATCCCGACGACCCGGAGCCCGACCTCCCCGCCCCCCCCGTGGACCCGGGCCCCGAGGCGGTGGCGCCCGAGCCCGATGCCCTCCTCCCGGCCCAGGAGCTGGTCCTGGTGCTGGCCGGACCCCTGGAGCCGGAGGCGTCCTATACGGTGGTGGTGGAGGGGGTGGTGAACCTCCACGGGATCCCCGGGGGCGGGGGGGAGGTGATCCTGGCGGTGCCGGCTCCGCCGGAACCCGACCCCGATCCGGAGGGTTCGGATCCGGATGGGGAGGACCCGGAGGTACCGCCTCCCCCGTCGCCCCCTGCCGACACCGTGCCCGGAGGAACCTGAGGACATGCGACCCCTCGCCCCCACCCCAGGTCGTCCCCGTGCCCTCTTCCACCCGCCCCTCCGGGGGCCTTCACGGCGCCGACCCCACCTCCCCGGGGCGAGGGAGTGGGTCCTGGTCCTCCTTCTCTTCCTGGCCCCGGCGGCTGCGCTGGCCCAGGCGGTCCCCGCGGACCGGGGGGTGGCTGCCGCCGGCCTCCTCCTCCGGCAGCTGGACGGGGAGAAGCGGGTCCTCATGGTGGCGGCCCACCCCGACGACGAGGACACGGCCCTTCTGGCCGCCCTGGCCCGGGAATCCGGGGCCCGGGCCGCCTACCTCTCCCTGAGCCGGGGGGAGGGGGGGCAGAACCTCATCGGTCCGGAGCTGGGGGTGGGGCTGGGGATCATCCGCACCGGGGAGCTCCTGGCGGCCCGTCGCCTGGACGGCGCGGAGC
>JBJHCB010000432.1:0-2077 GCA_050485805.1 Gemmatimonadota bacterium
CGAGCTCATCGTGGAGTTGCCCCAGCGGATCGCCACGGCGGTGGAGTTGGGGGATCTCCGGGAGAATGCGGAATACAAGTCCGCCCTGGAGCGCCAGCAGTTCGTCCAGGCCCGGATCAGTCACCTCTCCGAGCGCATGTCGGAGCTCTCCCGCATCGACGTGAAGGCCATGCCCTCCGACCGGGTGGGCTTCGGCTCCAGGGTGACCATCGTGGACGCCGACCTGGGGGAGGAGATGACCCTGACCCTGGTGGCCGGGGACTTCATGGATCTGGACGCCGGGCAGGTCTCCATGGCCTCCCCCATCGGCTCCGGGCTCCTGGGGGCGAAGGAGGGGGAGAAGGTGACGGTCCAGCTTCCCCGGGGGGAGCGGACCTTCCAGGTGAAGGGGCTCATCACCCTCCCGCAGCAGCTCGGGATGGGGTGACGCGGGCCGGGGTGAGGAGGGCCGGGGTGAGGCGGCTCCCGTGAACTCCCCGAAGGGCGGTGGGTACCCCGTGTCCCGCCGCCCTTCCTTCCTCCTCCCCGTGTCATGTCGCCCATCCCCCCGGCCTCCTCCGGCACCTCGGGTGCGGCCCCCCGCTCCGCCTCCGGTGCCGCCTCCGGATCCGCGCCTGGGGGGACGGCCCGCCCCGCCCTCCGTCTGACCCGCCTCTCCCGTTCCTTCCGGGAGGGAGAGCAGCTGCACGACGTTCTCCGGGGGCTGGAGCTGGAGGTCATGCCGGGGGAGTTCGTGGCCCTCCTGGGCCCCTCGGGTTCGGGGAAGTCCACCCTCCTGAACCTCATCGCCGGGATCGACGTTCCCGACGAGGGATCGGTGGAGGTGGACGGCGTGTCCCTCCACCAGCTTCCGGAGCGGGAGCGGACCCTCGTCCGGAGGGATCGGATGGGCTTCGTCTTCCAGTTCTTCAACCTCATCCCCACCCTCACGGTGGAGGAGAACCTCCTCCTCCCCCTGGAGCTGGCGGGACGCACCCGGGAGGAGGACCGCCGGAGGGCGCGAGACCTCCTTGCGGAGGTGGGGCTGGGGGATCGGGGGCGGAGCTGGCCGGACCGTCTCTCCGGGGGGGAGCAGCAGCGGGTGGCCCTGGCCCGGGCCCTGGCCCACCGTCCCGCCGTGGTGCTGGCGGACGAACCCACGGGGAACCTGGACCGGAGGACGGGGGAGCGGGTGCTGGACCTCCTGGACCGCCTCGTCAGGGAGACGGGGACCACCCTGGTCATGGTGACCCACGCCGAGGAGGCCGCCCTCCGTGCGGACCGGGTGCTGGATCTGGTGGACGGCGCCCTGGTGGAGCGACCACGGCCATGACCGCCCCGGCGGGGCTTCGCCTCCGGGCCTCCCTCCGAACCCTGACCCGGCACCCCTGGCACCTCCTCCTCACCGTCCTGGGGGTGGCCCTGGGAGTGGCGGTGACGGTGGCCCTGGACCTGGCCATCCAGTCCTCCCGGGAGGCCTTCCAGGTCTCCCGGGAGACCGTGACGGGACGGGCCACCCACCAGATCCTGGGCGGGGCCACCGGCCTCCCCGACGCCCTCCCGGCCCGGCTGGTGGTGGAGGGCGACCTCTCGGAGGTGGCTCCGGTGGTGGAGGGATACGGCGCCCACCCGGAGCGGAGGGAGCGCCTCTTCCACATCCTGGGGGTGGACCCCTTCGCCGAGGCGCCCTTCCGCCCCTTCCTGGCGGGGGTGCCGGGGTCCGGGTCCGGGGTGGATGGGAGCCGTCTCCTCACGGAGCGCGGGGCGGTCCTCCTCTCCCGCGAGACCGCGGATTGGCTGGAGGTGGAGGAGGGGGATCCCTTCCCCCTGCAGGTGGGTCCCCGCATCGTGGAGCTCCGGGTGCTGGGCGTGCTGGATCCCCAGGACGACTGGAGCCGCCGCGGACTCCGGGACCTCCTGGTGGTGGACCTGGCGGAGGCCCAGGAGCTCCTGGGGCGGGCCGGCCGGCTGGACCGGGTGGACCTCCTCCTCCCCGAGGCGGACGAGGAGGCCTGGCTCCAGCGGGTGGAGGCCCTCCTCCCCCCGGGGGCCTCCCTGGAGGCGGTGGGGGTCCGGACCCGGACCATCCACCACCTGG
>JBJHCB010000433.1:0-2075 GCA_050485805.1 Gemmatimonadota bacterium
GGAGAGGGGGGTCTCGGCGGCGGCCCGGATGGCCCGCTTGGCCAGGCGGAGGGCCACGGGGCTCCACCGGGCCATCCGCTCGGCCACCTCGGTGGCCTTCTCCAGGTGCTTCCCCTCGTCCACCAGGAACTCCACCAGCCCGATGCGGTGCGCCTCCTCCGCATCCACGGTATCACCCGAGAGGGCGATGCGCATGGCCTGTCCCGGACCCACCAGCCGGGCCAGGCGCTGCGTCCCCCCGGCCCCCGGGATGAGCCCCAGGCGGATCTCGGCCTGGGCGAACCGGGCGGTGCGATCCGCCACCCGGAGATCGCAGGCCAGGGCCAGCTCCGAGCCCCCGCCCAGGCAGTACCCGTGGACGGCGCAGAGGATGGCCTTGGGGAACTCCGCCACCGCGTCGTAGACCCGCCGATGGTTGTACAGCTCCCGCTGGTCGGCGGGGGAGCGTGCGGCGAACTCGGAGACGTCGGCGCCGGCCACGAAGGCCTTGTCCCCGGCCCCGTGGAGGATGGCCACCCGGACGTCATCGTCCACGGCCAGGGTGTCCACCGCCTCCATCACCTCCCGCCGGACCGTGCTGTTCAGGGCGTTCAGCTTCTCGGGCCGGTTCAGGGTGATGTAGGCCAGGGGGCCCTTCTTCTCCACCAGGATGGTCTCGAACGCCACGGCGGCTCTCCTGGGGGGGCTCTCCCCCCCTCGAATGGGATGCGGTCCCTCAGTCGTTCCAGCGGTGGAAGCCCTCTCCCGACTTCTTCCCCAGCTTCCCTTCCGCCACCTTGCGGCGGAGGAGCTCCGGGGGGCGGAAGTTCTCCTGCCCCAGGGTTTCGTGGAGATACTCCGCGATCCCCAGGCGGACGTCGAGGCCCACCAGGTCGGTGAGGCGGAGGGGGCCCATGGGATGACGATAGCCCAGCTCCATGGCCCGGTCGATGTCCTGGGCGGAGGCCACCTCCTCCTCCAGCATGCGGATGGCCTCCAGGCCCAGGGCCACGCCCAGCCGGGAGGAGGCGAACCCCGGCGAGTCCCGGACCACGATGGGCTCCTTCCCCAGTCCCCGGGCGAAGGCGACCCCCCGCTCCAGCACCGCCGGGTCCGTCCGGGGGCCGTGGACCACCTCCACCAGCGCCATGATGTGGACGGGGTTGAAGAAGTGGAGCCCCAGGAGGCGTGTCGGATGCTCCAGCACCCCGGCCATGAGGTCGATGGAGAGGGACGAGGTGTTGGTGGCCAGGATCGCCTCCGCGGAGGCCGCCGCCTCCACGGCCTGGAAGAGGGCGCGCTTCACCTCCATCCGCTCGGGCGCCGCCTCGATGACCAGCGTGGCGGGACCCGCCGCCTCCTCCAGGGTGGGGGCCGTCATGATCCTCGCCAGCGCCTGGTCCCGGGTGGCCGGGTCCACCTTCCCCAGGGAGACTCCCTTCTCCAGGTTGGACCGGATCCGCTCCATCCCCCGCTCCAGGGCCTCTCCCGAGGGGTCGTGGAGGAGGACCCGATGGCCCGCCTGGGCCACCACCTGGGCGATTCCATGCCCCATGGTCCCCGCTCCCAGGACCGCCACCGTCTCCAGGGCCCTTCGCCCGGGGGACGTCGCTCCCGGCTTCGTCTCGTCGCTCATCCGTCCGCCTCCACGGCCAGGGCGATCCCCTGGCCCACGCCGATGCACATGGTGGCGAGGCCCCGCCGGGCGGAGCGACGCCGCATCTCATGGACCAGTGTGGTCAGGATGCGGGCCCCCGAGCACCCCACCGGGTGACCCAGGGCGATGGCCCCTCCGTTCACATTGGTCCGCTCCGGGTCCAGCTCCAGCTCCGCCATGCAGGGGAGGGCCTGGGCGGCGAAGGCCTCGTTCAGCTCCACCAGGTCCAGGTCGCCGGCCTGGAGCCCCAGCCGGGCCAGGAGTCGACGGGTGGCCGGCACCGGGCCCATCCCCATGCGGTGGGGATCCACGCCCGCCACCGCCGAGCCCAGGATCCGGGCCATGGGCGTGAGCCCCAGCTTCCGCCCCAGTTCCCCCGACACCACCAGGAGGGCGGAGGCCCCGTCGTTGATTCCCGAGCTGTTCCCGGCCGTCACCG
>JBJHCB010000434.1:0-2056 GCA_050485805.1 Gemmatimonadota bacterium
CCTCCCAGGGGAGCCACGACCCGCTCCAGGAGTGCGTTCACGATGACCACGTTCAGGAGTCCCACCAGGAGGATCCCCACGGAGAAGACGGCGATGGGCACGAACATGGAGGGGGGCGGCTCACCGGCGGGCCGGGGCTCGAAGGCCTGGGCCGCCTCGTCCCGGGCCGGATCCCGGTAGATCATCTCCACCAGTCGGAAGAAGTAGATGGCGGAGAGGAGGGTGGATCCCACCAGGACCAGGAGCCAGACCCAGCGTCCCGCCTCGATGGTCCCCAGGAAGAGGTACCACTTGGAGAAGAAGCCCGCCGTGGGCGGGATCCCCACCATGGCCAGGACCCCGATGACCAGCCCCACCATGGTCCAGGGCATGGCCCGCCCCACCCCCACGAACTCGGGGATCCGGGTGGTGCCGTGCCGGAGGCGCACCGCCCCCGCCACCATGAACAGCAGGGCCTTCATGAGGGCGTGGTTCAGGATGTGGAGGAGCCCCCCGATCATCCCGATGGGGTTGGCCAGTCCGATCCCCATCCCGATGTAGCCCAGCTGGCCCACCGAGGAATAGGCCAGCATGCGCCGGATGTCCTGCTGCCCAATGGCCAGGATGGAGCCGTACAGGATCCCCGCCGCCGAGACCCACCCGATGGTGCTGGCGATGGGGAGGGTGGCAGTGAAGTACCCCGGGGGGAAGACGTCCAGGAAGAGGCGGATGATGGCGTAGGCCGACACCTTCGTCATGATCGGCGCGACGAGGACCGTCACCGCCGACGGGGAGTTCGTGTAGACGTCCGGGAGCCAGAAGTGGAAGGGGAAGAGGGCCATCTTCACCGCGAGGCCGATGACCATGAGGGCCGCGGCGGCGATGACGGCCCTGGACTCCACCAGCTCCGGGAGACGGACCGCCAGGTCCGCCATGTTCAGCGTCCCGGTGGAGAAGTAGAGGTAGGCCACCCCCAGGAGGTAGAAGCCCCCTCCCACCGCGCCGATGATGAGGTAGCGGAAGACGGCCACCGCTCCCCCCCGATCCCCCACCGCCAGGAGGGCGTAGGCGGCCAGGGCCGAGATCTCCAGGAAGACGTACAGGTTGAACACGTCTCCCGTGAGGCACATTCCGGTGAGCCCCGCCACCACCAGGGCGATGGAGGGATAGATCATCCCCTCCTTCCCCGGCGTCTCCCGGGCCAGGGAGCGGGGGGCGTAGACGAGGGCCGCCACCCCCACGAAGGTGATGAGGACCACCATGTAGGCGGAGAGGGAATCCAGCACGAACTCGATTCCCAGGGGGGGGAGCCAGTTCCCCGCGGCATAGCGGAGGGCTTCCCCGGTGGTCACCACCGACCGGAGTCCGGAGACGGAGGCGGCGAAGGCCGCCACCATCCCCGCCAGACTCACCAGATGGGCGCCCCGCCGGCTCCGGAGCCCCACGAGGAGGCTGATGAGGGCGGCGAGGAGCAGGGATGTGGGGATGAGGACCGGGACCTGGCTCACGCCGTGTTCCTCATCTGATCGAGGATCTGGGCCTCATCCAGGGTGCCGTACCGGCGGTAGACGATGAGGAGGAGGGAGAGGGCCACCCCGGTGATGGCCACCCCCACCACGATGGCGGTGAGGACGATGACCTGGGGGAGGGGGTTCATGTAGAAGGCGGCCTCGGGCCCCATGGAGGGGTCCAGCACCGGGATGCCGGCTCCCTGCTTCGTGGCTCCCTGGATGAACAGGAGGTAGATGGAGGTCTGGAAGATGGTCATCCCCACCACCTTCTTCAGGAGGTTCCGCTTGAGGGTCATCCCGTAGAGCCCCACCCCCAGGAGGGTGGAGATGAGGGCGTAGGGATAGTGGGCGACGATGAAGTCCGCGGTCATTCCATACCCCCTGTCTCCAGGGCGTCGTAGATGGCCACCAGGGCGCCCCAGACGAGGAACCCGATGAAGACCTCCGCGAAGAAGATTCCCCAGTAGCGGAGGGCCACCGGGTCCGCCCCCGGCACCACCAGGGGGTACTCCAGGAAATTCCCCCCGAAGGCCACCGAGGCGAATCCCAGGAGGGCGAAGGCCAGG
>JBJHCB010000435.1:0-1192 GCA_050485805.1 Gemmatimonadota bacterium
GGGGTACCCCATCCCCCCGCTGGTCCGGGGGCTGCGGGAGATCCTGGGGCTGGTCCGGAGCTGGGCCGTGGTCCTGGTGGGGGCGGGCCGCATCGGGTCTGCCCTCCACGCCTACCCCCGCTTCGCGGACCGGGGTTTCCGGGTGGTCGCGGTCCTGGATCACGACCCGGGCAAGGTGGGCACCCGGTGGGGGGGAACGGTGATCCGGTCCACCCGAGATCTGGAGCGGGTCGTGGAGGAGGAGGGGGTGGAAATGGCCATCCTGGCCGTCCCGGCCCCTGCGGCCCAGGCCATGGCCGACCGGCTCGTGGAGGCGGGGGTCCGGGGGATCCTGAACTTCGCTCCGGTCCGTCTCCGCGTGCCCTCCTCCGTGGTGGTCAACGACGTGAACCTGGCCCTGGAGCTCGAGGCCCTCTCCTTTGCCCTGACCCGGGAGTCGGAAGGGGAGGGAGGGGCCTGATGGCTTCGGCCCTTCCTGGCCCCACGCTCCTGGAGCGGGTGGATCAGGCCCTCCGGAAGGGGCCGCTGCACACCCTGGAGGTGGCCCGGTCCGCCCTGAGCCTCCGGGGGCACGCCGGGGCCGCCTCTGCCGCCGTCCACGCCCTCCTGGGCGACGATCCGCGGTTCGAGGTGGACGCCCGGGGAATGTGGCGTCTCACCCGTTCGGATCCCGTGGGCCCACCGCTCCGTCGCCTGAGCTATGCGGTGGTGGACGTGGAGACCACGGGGGGGAGCGTGTCCCGGGGCCACCGGGTGACCGAGGTGGCCATCGTCCAGGTCTCGGACGGTCAGGTGGGTCCTGCCTTCCATTCCCTGGTGAACCCCGGACGGCCCATTCCCCCCCGCATCCAGGGGCTCACCGGGATCACCGACGCCATGGTGGCCGACGCCCCTCCCTTCGAGGGGGTGGCCCCCCGGGTGGCCCGGGCCCTCGCAGGAAGGGTCTTCGTGGCTCACAACGCCGCCTTCGACTGGGGCTTCCTCCACCACGAGCTGCTGGCCGCCGGCGGCCAGGGGCTCCCGGAGGGCCGGCTCTGCACGGTGCAGATGGGACGGACCCTGGTCCCGGGGCTTCCGAGCTACGCGCTGGACCCCATCACCCGGCACTTCTCCATCCCCATCCATGCCCGCCACCGGGCCCACGGCGACGCCCTGGCCACGGCCCGGCTCCTCCTCCACCTCCTGGACCGGG
>JBJHCB010000435.1:1202-2036 GCA_050485805.1 Gemmatimonadota bacterium
CGCGCGGGGTCCACTGGCCCCGCCCCCCCGGGTACCGCCCCCACGCGGGGGGGGGGGGGGGGGGGGGGCGCCGCGGCCCCCGCCGGGCCCCATGACCGTTCCGGCCGCCTGTCTCCCGGGCTGACCCCCCCGCCCTCCACCTGACCCGAGCCCCCTCGCCATGTCCCACGACCCCACCCCCCCCGACGGCCCACCCACCCCTTCCCTGGAGACGCTTCCCCTGGTGCGGTCCCGAACGGTGGGACGCATCCGGATCCACGCCATCGAGGCGGGGCTGCAGCGCCTGGACGGGGGGGCCATGTTCGGCGTCGTCCCCAAACCCCTCTGGGAACGACGGATCCCCGCAGACCCCCGAAACCGGATCCCCCTGGCCCTCCGCTGCCTCCTGGTGGAGGCGCCGGGAGCCCTGGTGCTGGTGGATACCGGGGTGGGGAACAAGGAGGACGACCGGTTCAAGGAGATCTACGGCATCCAGAATGACGGAGCCCCCACCCGCCTCGAGGACGGCATCCGGGCGGCCGGGTTCGAGCCCGGGGACGTGGACCTGGTGGTGATGACCCACCTCCATTTCGATCATGCCGGAGGGGGGACCATGCGACGGGAGGACGGGGCGGTGGCCCCGGCCTTCCCCGGGGCGCGGTACGTGGTGCAGGAGCGGGAGCTGGCCTTCGCGGGACTCCGGAACGAGCGGATCCGGGCCTCCTACCTGGAGCCCAACGTGGCACCGGTGACCCGGGCCGGGCTGTGGGACGGGGTGGAGGGGGAGACGCTCCTCACCGAAGGGGTCCGCCTCCTCCCCACGCCGGGGCACACCCCCCACCACCAGTCGGTGCT
>JBJHCB010000436.1:0-2026 GCA_050485805.1 Gemmatimonadota bacterium
CTCCAGGAGGGCGAGCTTCCGGGCGACCTCCACCTGGTTCGGCGTGTTCCCGTAGCGGGTGTACCAGAGCTCCCCCGGGTCGTCGGGGCCTCCCCCCAGGAAGGTGGCGCTCCGGACCAGGGGGGGGACCACCGGGTCCCCCGGTCGGCGGGGCTCTCGGGGGCCATCCCCGTGGATGGCCCGTGACTGGATGTCCCGGAAGGAAGGGGTCATGGGCCGGAGGACGCGGGGGTCGGGCTGGGGGTGGGTGGAACGGACGGACGCGGCGGGATCACGGAGAAACCTGGACCTCAGTCGGCGGAGGCGCCGGGGGGACCGGACCCCAGCTCCCGGGAAAGGGCGCTGAGGGAGTGGAGATCCCCCCGGAGGGGATCGCGGAAGACGAGGCGTCGCCGGACCAGGAGCTCCAGCACGTCCGCGTCCGCGGGATCCCGGAGGAGGAGGGAGGGCACCCGGTCCCCGGGGATCCGTCCCACCTCCTCCACCCGGGTCCAGAGCTCCGTCTCCCGGACCCGGGTGGGACCCAGGAGCCGGGTGGGGCCGGGTTCCACCTGGGCCACCGCCCGGAGGTCGTGGCGCTCCAGGACCGCCTCGATGGGTTCCCGGTGGAACTCCCGCACCCCCCGGAAGAGCACGAACGTCTCACCCCCCAGCTCCCGGTCCACCGCCAGGAGGAGCTTGGCCACCACCTCGTCGGCACAGGAGAAGTCCAGGACGGAGACGGAGGAGAGGTCCACCAGGGAGAGCACGGGGCGCCGGAGCTCCCGGATCTGGTTCTCGATGGCCAGTCGGACCGCCCGCCCCGTGGGACGGGTGATGAGGTGGGAGTAGAGGCTGGCCACCGTCCGTGAGAGGAGCTCCCGGACGTCCACCTCGAAGGCGTCCACCTGCAGCTCCCCGGGATCCTTCATGGTCCCTCCTCGGGGAGGCGTTCCGGGAGGAGGAGGGTGATCCAGGCGCCGGGGATGGGAGGGAGCCCCGACTCCAGGGGGGGAAGGTCCTCCCATTCGGGGATGTCGGCGATGCGGGCCGTTCCGCTCCGGATGGCGATCATCCCGCCCCACCTCCGGACCTGCTTCCGGATCTGCTGGATCCCCTGGCCCCGGCCCTGGTCCGGAAAGCGGGTGATCCCGTGGATGAAGGCGGCCTCCAGGGCCGTGGCATCGCTCCATCGGTCCCCGAACCGCCCGGCGTGCTCCGCGGACAGGGACCCCCGGAAGCCCCTCCCCACATCCCCCACGGCCAGCACCAGCACCTGGCGTCCCAGGCGGCGGGTCCAGTGGTACGTCTGTGCCGCCACCCACCCGGGAGCCTCCGCGTGCTCCAGGATGTTCTGACAGACCTCCGAGAGGATCACGGAGAACTGCACCACCGCCGATGGAGGGAGGTGCAGCGTCCGTCCCAGGATGAGGGCGGCTCGCTCCTGCACCCGCTCCACGAGCTCGTGGACGTCCCGATTCTCCTGGATGGGGGTGATCTCCAGGAGGACCTCCGAGGCCCGCCCCCCCTTTCGCCCACTCCGGTCCTCCATGCGGAAGATCCCCGATCCCGCCTCGTAGAACCCCATCCTGGCCAGGTATCCGGGGACCTCTCCCCCCTCGGGAAGCTGGAGGGCGGGGAGCTCGCCGCTCCGCTCCCGGAGGTGCCGTCCCAACCCCAGCAGGCCGATCATCCCCACCGGGTCCACCCAGCGAAGCCGGCGGGCGTCCAGGAGGAGCTTCCCCTCGGGCGCCCGCATCACCGCCTCCACCAGCCCGTCCAGGGCCCGGTAGTCCAGGGAGGAGGGGACGTCCACGACGTTCATCGGGGCTCCGGGGCCACCCGGCCCGCCAGGTGGTGGCGGAGCCCCCGGGCCCCCCGGTGACCCACGTTCCGGCCCGCCATCTCGTTGGCCCGTCGGAAGGCCTCCTCCAGGCCATCACCGGCCAGGAGGCGGGCGAAGGCGGTGGATCCCCACACGTCGCCGCACCCGGTGGTGTCCCCCTCCCCCCGGACCTCCGCCGCCGCCACCCGGCCGCTCCGGGCC
>JBJHCB010000437.1:0-2010 GCA_050485805.1 Gemmatimonadota bacterium
GGGTGGGGTGGAAGATCTGGAGGGCCAGGGCCTCCCACCCCCCGGTGGATCCTCCGGCCAGCACACGGGACCAGGGTTCGGCCACCATCCGGAACTCCTCCTCCAGGTAGGGGATGAGCTCCCGGGTAATGGCGTCCCCGTAGGGCCCCACGTTGGGGGAGTTCACCGAGTAGGAGGTGTCGTAGTAGGGATTGGCATCCCGGATGGTCACCACGAACATCCCCGGGGCTGCGCCGGAGGTCCAGAAGTCGGCGAAGCCGGCGGTCCGCCCGCTCCCCTCCTCGCGGGGGACGAAGCCGAAGGGGGGCCGGTCCCCGGGGAAGTGCCCCAGGTGGAAGATCACGGGATAGCGGACATCCCCTCCCTCCTCGTAGCCGTCCGGGAGGAGGATGTTGGCCCCGATGTACATGTCCCGCCCCCAGAACTCCGACAGGAGGTCACTGCGGATCTTCACGAACCGGACGTGCTCCGTGTCCCGGGGGTTCCCGAGCTCCAGCACCTCTCCCTCCCGAAGGGGCTGCATGGGCGGGATGACCTGGTCCAGGGTGAGGGAGAACTCCCCCCGGGCTCCGGCGCCCCCGCCCGGGCCCAGGCGCAGGGTCACCACCTCGGAGTGGACGTTCCCCGGCGAGATCCAGGGGTTCTGCCCCTCCCCCGTCTCCCGGTGCATCTCCAGGACATGGCCGTCGGCCCGGTGGTAGGTGGTCCAGGAGCTGAGGAGGGCCTGGACCCGGTACTCCCCTTCGGGGAGGTCCGACAGGTCCGCCAGGGGGTATCCCCGGACCCCCTGGCCCCCGGGGGTCAGGCGGAACCCGTCGCCACCCCCCACGCCACGGATGTCCATCCCCCAGAAGGGGATCCCGCTGACCCCCACCCTCCGGCGGGGCTCCGCGACCTCCTCGTCCTCTTCGTCCTCCGCGTCCGACACCCGGTCGATGATCACGTAGAGGCGGCCCAGCAGGGGGGTCTCCATCCCCATCCCCTCCATCTCGGCGAAGGCCTCCGGAGCCAGGGTGATGTGGAAGGTGGGGCCGGAGTTGCGCCCGCTCCCGTCGGCCCCGGGGTCCCCTGCGCACCCCGAGAGCGCCAGGAGGGGGAGGAGGAGGAGGGGGGGCGGGACGCGTCGGTGGAAGCGAGGAAGGCTTGGCATGGGGTGGGCCGTGGGTGTGGGGGGATCGCCCGACCCGGGGCGGAGGGCGCCGGCACTGTGGGCGGCCGTCCCCCGTCCCGGACGTGCGCGAGGGAGCGGCGATCCGCACGCATCCCGCTCTGCACCCAACGGATATCGCTCCTCTCCCTCCCGGACCAGAGGGAGGGCAGGAAGAGGGGGGGGACCGCAAGGGACCTCCAGGTCTCTCCCTCCCTCCATCCTCCGTCCGGGGCCGGGCGTCAAGGGCGCCATCACCCCGGGGCTCGGGAAGATCGAGGTGGGTGGGTGCGTATCCTGGGTGACCCCCACAAGGAGAGAGCAGCCATGGATGGGCCCTGCACCCCGAAGCATCCACAGACCGCCCTCGAGCGCTCCGGCGCGGGCCACCCCGTGTCGACCCCCCTCCGGTGGGCCGGCTTCCCGGTCCTCGTTCACCTCGTCCTGGCCCTCCTGGCCGCGCCGACTGGGGTCCATGCGCTCCAGGACGGGGACCGGAGCTACGGGATCGAGGGCTACCGGGTCGAGCTGGAGCTGGGGACGGATGGGGGATACTGGGTGGAGGAATCCATCGACTTCATCTATCGGGGGGGGACGTACTCCCAGGGCTTCCGGACCCTCTCCACCCTGGGCCTGGACGCCATCACCGATGTCCGGGTGTCGAGTCCGGACACCGAGGTGGGGGAGGTGGAGATCCGGGAGCGGGGGGACCGTGTGGAGGTCACCTGGGACTTCGACGCCCGGGGTGAGCCGGCCACCTTCGTCATCGGCTACCGGGTCGTGGGGGCCCTGCAGGAGGTGGAGGGGGAGAACCGCATCGCCTGGGACGCGGTGGGCGGAGCCTGGGAGGTTCCCATCCGGAA
>JBJHCB010000438.1:0-2005 GCA_050485805.1 Gemmatimonadota bacterium
CCCCCGCCCCCGGCGCCATGGACCTTCGCCAGATCGGAACCCTCTACCTCCACGAGGTCCGCGCCGCCCTCCGGGAGCGGACCGTGGTGGTGGGGAGCATCGTCGTCCCCCTCGTCATGTATCCCCTGCTCCTCTGGGCAGCCTTCGCGGCCCTCTCCTTCGTGGGAGGCCAGGCGGAGCGCCTCACCTCCCGGGTGGCCATCCACGGCCTCCCGCCGACCCATGGAGCGCTGGCCGACTCCCTCCGGGCCCACCCCCGCATCGACCTCACCGAGTGGGAGGACTCCCGGGAAGCGGCCCGGCGGGCCGTGGCCACCGGGGGGCTCGACGTCTTCCTGGAGTTCCTTCCTCCGGGAGACGAGGGGTCCGCCCTGGAGGGGAACGCGGCTGCGGTGCTGGCCTGGAACGGCGCCCGGGACCGGAGCTCGGGGGCCCGGAGCCGGGTGGAGGGCGTCCTGGACACCCATCGGTCCGAGTGGGTGGAGGGGATGCGCCGGGACCTGGGAGTCTCCGACCTCGTCTGGGCCGACTTCGCCGTGGGGCGCGCGGACGTGGCCACCGCCGAGGAGACCAGCCGCTTCCTCCTGGCGCTGGTGGTGCCCTTTCTGACCCTCATCACCGTGGCCCTGGCCGCCTTCTACCCGGCCATCGACGCCACCGCGGGGGAGCGGGAGCGCTCCACCTGGGAGACCCTCATGACGGTGGCCGCGCCCCGGGGGAACGTGGCGGCGGCGAAGTACCTCTATGTGGCCACCTTCGGGGCCATGGGCGGACTCCTGAACCTCACGGCCCTGGCCCTCTCCCTCCGGTGGATCCTCCGGCCCCTGGGGGAGGACGGCGCCGGCGAGTTGGCGCGGGGCGGAATCCCCCTGGAGGCCCTTCCCATCATCGCCCTGGGCACCCTCCTCCTGGGGCTCTTCGTGGCGGCAGGGATGCTGGTCTTCGCCATCTTTGCCCGGAACTTCAAGGAGGGCCAGTCCATGATCACCCCCTTCTACATGGTGGTGATCCTCCCGGCCCTCTTCGTCCAGTCCCCGGACATCGAGTTCACCCCGGCGCTGGCCCTGATCCCGGTGGTGAACGTGGCCATGCTCCTCCGCCAGGCCATCCTGGGAAGCATCCCGGCGCTCCCGGGGGCCCTCACCCTGGCCACCATGGCGCTCCTGGTGGCCCTCTCCGTCACCTTCGCCCAGTGGGTGATGCGTCGGGAGGAGGTCCTGCTGGGATCGGGAGAGGGGGGACTCTGGCGATTCGTGACCCGACAGCTCCGGAACGGAGGGCGGACGACGTGAACGACGCACCGGTGAGGACCGAGGGACTCTCCAAGGTCTTCTACGACGATGCCCGGGGGGAGGTGCGGGCGGCGGACGGGGTGAGCTTCACCTGCCGCCAGGGGGAGATCCTGGGCCTCCTGGGGGCCAACGGCGCGGGCAAGACCACCGTGCTGCGCATGCTCTCCACGGTCCTGCAGCCCACCTCCGGCCGCGCCTGGATCATGGGGAACGAGGTCCGGGAAGCGCCCGAGGAGGTCCGGGCCCGCCTGGGTTTCTACTCCGCCTCCACGGCCCTCTACCCCAAGATCACCCCCCGGGAGACCCTCCGCTTCTTCGCCCGGGTGAACCGGTATCCCCGGGAGCGGGTGGACGCCCGGGTGGAGGTCCTGGTGGACCGGTTCGGCCTGGGGGACTACGCCGACACCCGGGTGGAGAAGCTCTCCAGCGGGATGAAGCAGAAGGTCTCCATCGCCCGGACGGTGGTCCACGACCCCCCGGTCCTCATCTTCGACGAGCCCACCGTGGCCCTGGACGTGCTCAACGCCATCGAGCTCCGGGAGATCATTGCGGCCCTCCGGGACGAGGGGAAGGCCATCCTCTTCTCCACCCACATCATGAGCGAGGCGGAGCAGCTCTGCGACCGCATCGCCATCATCCACCACGGGAGGATCCTGGCCACCGGCACCCTGGAGGAGCTCCGGGCCACCACCGAGCTCCACTACCTGGAGGAC
>JBJHCB010000439.1:0-1994 GCA_050485805.1 Gemmatimonadota bacterium
ACCCGGGTGCCCGGCCCCGGGATCGCCCCGTGGGGGCCCGGGTCCACCCGATAGGTGAAGCGTCGGAAGAGGGGGAGGGGCAGGGCCACCTCCACGTGGGAGGGCGCCACGTCAGCGGTCGGTGGGATTCCCCCGGGGCCGGCCCAGCGGCACCCGGAGGAGCTCCGTCTGGATCTCCGACGGCGTGACCACCGGCCCCTCGGGGCCCCAGTAGACGTTCACCTCGCTCCGCACGCCCATCTCTCCCGGGATGTACACGCCCGGTTCCACGGAGAATCCCGTGTCCGGGAGGATCCGCCGGGTATCCTTCGTCTCCAGGTCGTCCAGGTTGGGCCCCGAGCCGTGGAGATCCCCATCGATGGAATGGCCCAGGCGGTGCACGAACCACGGCTCCAACCCCTCCTCCGCCAGGATCTCCCTGGAGGCACGATCCACCTCGTATCCCCGGACCTCCTCTCCGGCCCGTGCCCGCTCCCGGAGGAGATCCAGGGCCCGGTCCCGGGCTCGCCGGACGGCCTCGAAGACCTGGAGGGTCCGGGGGTCGGGGTCGTCTCCCAGCCAGGCCATCCACGTCTGGTCCGCGGGGATCCCCCCGGCCTCGGCCCCCCAGAGGTCGATGAGGACCAGGGAGTCCCCCTCCAGGGGGTCCCCCTCCCCATGGGGGTGGTAGTGCGGGTCCGAAGCATTCCGCCCCGTGGCCACACTGCAATCCACCTGGTGGGAGAGTCCCCCCTGCCGGAGACGGTCCCGGATCCAGGCCATGAGCTCGGCTTCCCGCATCGGTGACCCGTCCCCCGCCGCCTGCGCCGCCCGGTGGAAGGCCGCATGGACGGTATCCCGGACCACGTCGGCAGCCCGGAGATGGGAGGCGAGCCCCCCCTCTCCCCAGGTGGCGTGGTACCGGGTGACCAGGTCCCCGGAGCTCACCACCGACACGCCGGCGGCCCGGACGGCGTCCAGGGTCCCCGCCGGTACCCGATCCACGGTGGGGACGTCTCCTCCCGGCGAGGTCTCCATGGCCACCGTCTCCAGACCGTGGAGAAGGTGGGGGAGCGCCCGGGCCAGATCCTCCCACCCGGCGTACACCTGCTCCCCCCAGGGCCAGTGCCGCCAGGCAGACGCCTCGATGGCGTGGCGGAGCAGGACGGGATCACCCCGGACCGGAAAGAGGGCAAAGCTCCGGCGGGTCGTCTTCCCCAGCTCCAGAAGGCGGTGGGCCAGGGGATTCTGATCCCGGAAGTCGTAGAGAAGCCATCCGTCCACTCCCAGTTCCCCCAGATGCCCGCGCAGGGCCTGGAGCCCTCGGGGGTCCAGGAGGCGCGGGGCGGAGGCCGGGGCCTGGCGCGTCGGGGGAGAGTCGGAAGCCGCTCCGCCCTCCGGGTCGGTGGGCTGCCCTGCGCTCATACCTGAATTCCCCTCTCAGTGTGGATCTGCCTTGCGTCCCGTGACCATGTCCAGCCCCAGGAGCCGTTCCCGGGTGAGGAGGCGATGGACCTCCCACTCCCTGTCCAGGGCGGTGTGGACCCCCTTCCACCCCCAGCGGGCCCACGCGCGGCGCAGGATCTCCAGCTTCTCGGGGAGGGTGAAGAGCTCTGCGAAGTCGGGGAAGGGCTTCCTGGCCTCCCGGCGGAAGGCGGTTTCCCGGTCGGACCAGGCCTCGGTGTGGAGCCGGGTCACTCCGGCCTCTCGCAGGGCTCGCTTCACCTCCACCAGCATGAGGGGGTGGGCTCCCAGGTGTCGGGAAAGCAGCTCCCGCGGCCCTGGATCCACCGGAGCCTTCCAGACCGGCTGGATCAGGGCCACCCGTCCACCGGGGCGAACCACCCGGCAGACCTCCCGGATGGCCTCGATGGGGTCGGCATGGGCGGAAAGCCCCAGCTCCCCAACGGCCACGTCGAAGACGTGATCCCGGAAGGGGAGGCTCGCCATGTCCGCCCCCTGGAAGTGGAGCTTCCCCTGGAGACCATCCTGTCGGACCCGGACCTCACCCCGCT
>JBJHCB010000440.1:0-1994 GCA_050485805.1 Gemmatimonadota bacterium
CCTCCGGAGGCGGGCCCTGTTGACCTTCTGGCTCCTGGCGGGAGGCTTCCTCCTCTTCCGGACGGCGGAGCTCCAGCTCCTCCAGGCTCCCGAATGGCGCGCCATGGCGGAGCAGCAGCACCGGGCACAGGGGGAGGGGGCCGCGGCCCGGGGCGCCATCCTGGATCGGAGCGGGGTTCCCCTGGCCCTGAGCCACGAGGCCTTCCGCATCGGAGTGGCGCCCCACGAGCTCCGGGATCGGGACGAGGCGGCTGCCCTCCTGGTGGAAGTCCTGGGGATCACCCCGGCGCAGGCCCGCCGCCTGACCCACACCGAACGGCGGTGGGCGCAGCTCCCCGAGCGATATCCCCCCCTGGCCCGGGAGGCCCTGAAGGGCGTGCGGGGGGTCTACGTGGAGCGGGAGCTCCGCCGCTCCTACCCCCATGGGGACCTGGCCCGGGGGGTGTTGGGGGCGGTGGTGGACGAGATGGGGACGGGTGGGGTGGAGCAGGAGATGGAGGCCTTCCTCCGGGGCACGCCGGGCAGCCACATCGTGGGTCGGGACCCCCAGGGTCGCCCCATCCCCGGGGAGAGCTGGGTGGTGGCTCCCCCGGTATCCGGCGGGGACGTGGTCCTCACCCTGGACCGGGACCTCCAGGAGATCGCCCGGGAGGCGCTGGAGAATGCCCTCCGGGAGACGGGGGCCCGGGGGGGGGACCTCCTGGTCACCGACCCCCGCACCGGGGAGATCCTGGCCATGGTCTCCCTCAAGGATGGATCGGCGAACCACCTGGGGGGCATCAACACCCCCTATGAACCCGGATCCACCCTGAAGCCCTTCACCGTGGCCTCCCTCCTCCGGATGGACCGGGTGTCCCTCATGGATTCGGTGGACACGGGGGATGGACGGTGGCGGGTGGCCGGCCGCACCATCACCGACGTCTCGGCGGTGGGGAAGGTCACCCTGGCCCACGCCCTCCGGGTCTCCTCCAACGTGGGGATCGCCCGGATGGCCGAGCTCCTCTCCCCCGGCGAGCAGTTCGAGGGACTCCGGGACTTCGGATTCGGGGTCCCCTCCGGGATCCAGCTGCCCGGAGAGGCGCCGGGCACGCTCCGGCACCCCCGGAGCTGGTCCCGGCAATCCGCGGCCTCCCTGGCCATCGGGTACGAGGTGGCGGTGACCCCCCTCCAGATGGCCATGGCCTACGGGGCGCTGGCCAACGGAGGGCTCCTCCTGGAGCCCCGGATCATCCGGGAGATCCGGGCCCCGGACGGCCGGGTGATGGAGCGCTTCGAGCCCCGGGTCGTGCGGCGGGTGGTGGAGCCGGAGGTGGCCCACGAGGTGAACCGGGCCCTGGTGGAGGCGGTGGAGGACGGGACGGGAACCCGGGCCCGCCTGGCGTCCTTCACCGTGGCCGGGAAGAGCGGCACCTCCCGGGCCACCGGTCCGGGGGGCGCCTACGAGGTGGGGGCGTACTTCTCCTCCTTCGTGGGGTTCTTCCCCGCCGACGACCCGCAGCTCGTGGTCTTCGTGAAGCTGGATCGCCCCCGGGGCGTCTACTACGGGGGCGCCACCGCGGCCCCGGTGACCCGGGCCACCATGGAGGCGGTCCTGGCCGCCCGTCGCCCGCCCCTGGACCGCCGGGCCCTGGCGGCCATCGCCCGGACCCAGGAGGAGGCGCGCCTGGAGGCGCAGCGCCTCGAAGCGGAAGCCGAGGCGGAGGCCCTGCGCCGGGCTGTGCTCGGGGGGGCCGGCGCGATGCCGGAGCCCACGGGTGTCGTGCGGGTGGCCCACACCCGGGATCCGGAGCCCGCGAGACGGGCCCCCCTCCCCTGGAACGGGGGGGGGACCAGCCAGGGGCCGGCTCCGGCCGGGACCGGGACCGCCGGCGTCCTGGGGGTGGCTTCGGGTGGAGAGGCCGGGTGGGATCAGGTGGGACTTCCGGACCTGTCGGGGCTTCCGGCCCGGACGGTGGCGCGCCGCCTCCACGCCGCGGGGCTGGTGGTGGAATGGG
>JBJHCB010000441.1:0-1982 GCA_050485805.1 Gemmatimonadota bacterium
AGTGCCCCACGTTGAAGGGGCGGAAGAGGAGGAGCATGACCCCGGAGGCGAAGTTGGCCAGCGTCCCCTGGAGGGCGAGCCCCACGGCCAGCCCGGCGGCCCCCAGGACCGCGATGGCCGAGGCGGTCTGGACCCCGAAGAGGTGCAGGGCCGCCAGCACCACGAAGACCATGAGCCCCCAGTACACGATCCCGGCCAGGAAGGGGATGAGGGTGGCGTCGAGCCCGGTCCGCGCCAGGTTCCCCTTGAGGGCGGCGCGGATGCGTCCGGCGGCCCATCGACCCACCAGGAAGAGGACGAGGGCGCCCACGACGCTCAGGCCGAATCCGGCGAGGTAGTCGTAGACGCGCATGAGGACCAGATCGAGTTCGGCCATGGGAGCTCCGCCGGGAGAGGGGGGCGATTCCACTTCGGAAGAGGGAGAGAACCCCCCTCGGGAGGATGGGTTTCCTCCCGAGCCTGCCTCCGGCGGTCCCCATTCGTCGCCGGATTCCGCGCCCCCCCTTCCAGTGTCCCCCCGAGGGGAGCATATTGCCCCCCGTCCGATGGTCGTCCATCCAGGAGAGGAAGGTTCTACGTGAAGGGAGTCGGCGTGTACGGGTGGGGGGTGGTGGCCCCCCGGTCTCCGAACATCGAGGCGTTCGCAAAAAACCTGGAGTCATCCGCCTCGTGGCTCTCCCCCTTCGACGGCTTCGGCCCCGACCCCTTCCTGGTGGGGAACCCGGAGTTCGACTTCGGCGAATACCGGGGGTGGATCGAGGCCCGCTTCCCGCCGAACCGCTTCCCCCAGCTCACCTCCAAGATGGACCCCACCACCCTGTACGCGGTGGGGTCGTTCATTCAGGCGCTGGGGCAGAACCCCGGGGTGGAGGGGGTGCTCCGGGAGCTGGGGACCGAGGCCCACGTCTATGTTGGGACCGGGCTCGGCGCCTTCCCCACCCTCTACTCCTCGTCGGTGCGGCTGGACCGGGCCCAGCGCCGGTGGGACCGCTTCTGGGCCCACCCCGACCGGTGCGAGGAGCTGGCCGAGTACCTGGAGGACCCGGAGGGGGCGCGCGCCGAAGATCCCACCATCCCCGTGGACCCATCCTCCTTCGAGGATCCCGACGACCGGATCGAGGCGGAGGGGCCCTGGCTCGCCTACTGGGCCTCCCGCTCCGAAGCGCTCCTGGACTACCTGGAAGAGCTGGTGGAGATCGAGGGGCTCTCCGTGGGGGGGGAGGTGGAGACGGGGAAGCTCAAGCTCATGCGGGAGAAGGAGCGCCGGAAGGGGAGGCTCCGGGAAAAGTGGGGGGCGCCGACCCCTCCCTGGTCCGAGGTGAGCACCAACGTCATCTGGAACATCCAGAACACCCCTGCGGCCCAGATCTCCATGCTGGGGCACATCACCGGGCTCGCCTTCGCGCCGGTTGGGGCGTGCTCCACCTTCGGGGTCTGCCTCAAGCTGGGGATGGACGCCATCCGGCGGGGCGAGGCGAAGGTGGTGGTGGTGGGAGCCACCGATCCGCCCCCCCACCCCCTCACCGTGGGGGCCTTCTACAACGCCCGGGTCCTGGCCGCCGATCGGTCCGTCTCCAAGCCCCTCACCGGGCTCCGAGGGACCCACGTTTCCGGGGGCTCGGTGGTCTGGATTCTCGGGGATCGGGAGTTCATGGAGGGGAAGGGGTTCCGCCCGCTGGGGATGGAGCCGGTGGCGGTGGGGGTGTCCTCCGACGCCGACCACATCATCACCCCCTCCCGGGAAGGGCCCACCACCGCCATCCGGCAGGCGCTGGAGAATGCGGGGATCTCCCCGGACGAGGTGGGGAGCTGGGACCTCCACGCCACCGCTACCCCCGGGGACTTCCTGGAGGTGGACACCCTCCGGGGGGTCGTGCCGGAGGAGGTGGTGGTCACCGCCCGGAAGGGGACCTTCGGGCACGGGATGAGCGCCGGTGGCGGGTGGGAGCTCACCGCCCAGTACCTGGGGATGGAGCGGGGAG
>JBJHCB010000442.1:0-1974 GCA_050485805.1 Gemmatimonadota bacterium
CCACATGCCGGGCCCGAAACCCGGCCCGCTCCTCTTCGGTAAGAGCGGTGAGGTCGGTGTCCCCGATCCGGACCGTGCCCCGGGTGGGGCGGTCCAGTCCGGCCATGATGCCCAGGAGGGTGGTCTTCCCCGAGCCCGAGGGGCCCAGGATCGCCGCCACCTCTCCGGGCTCCACGGCCAGCTCCACACCCCGGAGCACCCGGAGGCCACGCCCCCCACTCAGGTACTCCTTCTCCACCCCGGTGAGTTGAATGCGCATCCGATCCCGATGGTCGTTCCTGAGCGTCCCCGCCTGGGCCTCCAGCACCCGCGCCATCCTGGCCGTCCTACCCCTCGGTCTCCTGGGGTGCGGACCGGCACCTGCTCCGGATGGGGCTGAAGCGGCTCTGGAACCCCCTCCCGCCGCGGAAGGATCCGGGGTCGACAGGGCGGCGGCAGCGGAGCCCCCTGCCGGGGGAGTGGTGGGGCCGCCGAACGAGGCCCGGGAACCCCCGCTGGTCCTCTTCGTGGGGACCAGCCTCACGGAGGGGCTCGGCCTTGGCGAGCCGGATGCAGAGGCCTGGCCCGCCCGCGTGGACGCCCGGGCCCGGGCAGAGGGGTGGGACATCCGGGTCCGGAACGCCGGACTCAGTGGGGAGACCAGCGCCGGCGCCCTGCGGCGGATCGACTGGGTCCTGGACGAGCCACCGGCGGTGGTGGTGCTGGAGACGGGAGCCAACGATGGCCTCCGGGGGCTTCCGGTGGCGGAGCTCGAGGGGAACCTGGATGGGATCCTGGAGCGGGTCCGGGACCGCGCGCCGGAGGCCCGGCTGGTCCTGGTGGGGATGGAGGCCCCACCCAACATGGGCGCCGACTACGCCTCCGCCTTCAGGGAGGTGTTCCCCCGGGTGGCGGAGCGGTGGGGTGCGGAATTCATCCCCTTCCTCCTGGAGGGGGTGGCCGGGGAGGCGGCTCTCAACCAGGCGGATCGGATCCACCCCACCGCAGAGGGGCACGACCGGATGGCCGCTACGGCGTGGGATATCCTGGAAGAGGTCCTGCGTGCGACGCAGGGGAGGGTTTCTGCGGGGGGTTGACAACCGCCACCCCCTTTGGACAGACTGCGAGTCGCTTCCCGGAGCACCCCGTTCCGGCAGGCTGAACGTGAACCGGATCCAGATCGACGTGGCTTCCCTGCGCGGCATGATGATGTGTTGCTGCCCCATGTGCGGTTCTCCCCCGGGAGAGACCGTCGGGTGCGCACGCCGCCATGTGATGCGCAGATGAGCTGAACGCGAACGGACCGTTCGCTTCCTCCCCCGGCCCTCTCCCCTCGGAGAGGGCCGGTTTTTTTTGTACCCCGTCGGACCAGACCCACAACCGGAACCCATCATGACCAGCGAGCCGTCCAGTCCTCCCCCCCCGGAACGACGATCCGGGTCCCGCCTCCCTGCCGGCGTCATCCTCCCATCCCAGGATCCATCCCGGAACCAGGGGCCCGTGAATGGTGAGATACGGCGCGGGCTCTCCCTCCTTCCCATCCTGGGGGCGGGCATGGGGATGATGGCGGGTCTCCTCCTGGCTCCCGCGCCGGGGCTGGCGGGCTCGGACCTCATCCATGGGCCCCTTGTGGGGGTCGGCCCCACCCAGCTCCTCGAGCCGGGGGGTTCGGCGCTCCCTTCCCCGTCCGCGGAGAGCGGGATCCTGAGGGGCCAGGTCACCGATCGCCGGTCCGGGCGCCTCCTGCCGGGAGCCCAGATCCAGGTGCAGGGCAGCGGCCTGGGTACGCTCACCGACGGCGCCGGTCGCTACCTCCTGTCGGGGGTGCCCGCGGGAGAGGTGGTGATTCGGGTGAGCTACCTGGGATACGGCGAGGCCACCCGGGAGGTCACGGTGCAGGAAGGCGAGGACCAGGTGGTGGACTTCGCCCTGGCCGAGGCGGCCCTCTCCCTGGACGGGATCGTGGTGACGGGGACCGCCGGGCAGGCCCGGCAG
>JBJHCB010000443.1:0-1957 GCA_050485805.1 Gemmatimonadota bacterium
GGGGGGGGGTGCCCACCGCCGGGGTGGGGGGGGGAAAGCTACCGGGGCCCCCGCCGAACCTTCAACCACACCGGAAGCGGAGGGCGGGGAGGGGGAGACGGTGGAAGGCTCGATGGAAGACGTCCGGGGGACCCGGGAGGAACTCCTCGGCAGGCTCGAGGGGATGGAGGGGAAGGGCTACGGAGCCTACAAGGGGATCCGGGGGCGCTGGGCCTTTCCCGGCTTCGTCCTCCAGGTGGACCATGTCCAGGGAGACCCCTTCGCCGCCCCCAGCCGCCTCCGGGTCCTCCTGCCGCCGGAGACGGCAGGGTTCCCGGGGGAGCTCCTCTCCTCTCCCTCCCGGAGGGTGGGGATCGCCTGCCTCCTGGCCCGCGGATTCGGGGACGCGGCCCGGCACGCAGGTAACGCCAGGGGAAGCGGACGGTCGGGCGAGATCTCCATGGACGCCCCGGCACAGGAGGTGATGCCCATCACCGCCGTGCAGGTGACGCCGGATGGTGGGGTGGAGGCCAGGTTCCGGGTGGGTCTCCCGGCCCGGGGGCGTCGGATCCTGGGGAAGGCCGCCGCCCTCCTCCTGGGCTCCGCCCTCCCCCGGTTGGTGGACGGCACCCTCCGGGCGGAGGCGCTGGACGCCGCGGAGCTCCGCCTCCACGCCGAGACCAACGAGGACGCCCACGCCCTCCGGGATCAGCTGCCGGAGAGGGGCCTCCTGGCCTTCGTGGCCGACGGCGCCGTCCTCCCCCGGATGAGCGGGGTGGACGATCGTCCCCTGGAGGGGACCGGCGTGGTCCCCTTCCGCTCTCCCGACTCCCTCCGGGTCACCCTGGAGGCCCCCAACGGCGGGCCGGTGTCCGGGATGGGGATCCCCAGGGGGGTGGTGCTGGTGGTGGGGGGCGGCTACCACGGGAAGAGCACCCTCCTCCGGTCGCTGGAGCGGGGCGTCTACAACCACCGCCCCGGGGACGGCCGCGAGCGGGTGGTCATGGACCCCGACGCGGTGAAGGTCCGCGCCGAGGACGGCCGCAGCGTCCAGGGAGTGGACATCTCTCCCTTCATCGGAAATCTCCCCGGGGGCGAGGACACGGCGGGCTTCTCCACCGCCTATGCTTCGGGGTCCACCTCCCAGGCCGCCGCCATCATGGAGGCGCTGGAGGGAGGCGCCTCCGCCCTCCTGGTGGATGAGGACACCGCCGCCACCAACTTCATGATCCGGGACCGGCGGATGCAGGCGCTGGTGCCCAGGGAGCAGGAGCCCATCACCCCCTTCATCGACCGGGTGGTGGAGCTCCACCGGGCCCGGGGGATCTCCTCCGTCCTGGTCCTGGGGGGGAGTGGAGACTACCTGGACGTGGCCGACACGGTGATCGCCATGGTGGGATATCGGCCGGTGGACGTCACGGACCGGGCCCGGGAGGTGGCCGCCGCCCACCCCACCGGGCGGATCCCCGAGGTCCCGGGTGCCCTGGCTCCCCATCCCTCCCGGTACCCGGTGGCGGAGTCGCTGGACCCCTCCCGGGGACGCAAGCAGGTCCGGATCCGGGTGCGGGAGGAGGGGGCCATCGAGTTCGGCACCGAGGAGATCGACCTCTCCGGGGTGGACCAGATCATCGGTCGCAGCCAGGCACGGGCCCTGAGCGAGGCCCTCCTCCTTCTCCGGGAGGAGCTCAGGGGGCCCGGCGGGGAGAAGGGGGTGCCGGAGCTCCTGGACGCCGTCCTCTCCCGGGTGGAGAGGGAGGGGCTGGGCTCCCTGGGTCGGGGGGACGAGGGGGATCTGGCCGCCTTCCGCCGCCACGAGCTGGCCGCCGCGCTGAACCGCCTCCGGAGTCTCCGGGTCCGGACCTCTCCGCCCCGGGATTGACCTCGGGGCGCCCCGCCGGCCAGCTTCCACCGAGCCCACACCTCTCCCGCCGAACCGGAGGACCCATGACCATCGTACGCCCGCTGAGCGACTTCCCCC
>JBJHCB010000444.1:0-1924 GCA_050485805.1 Gemmatimonadota bacterium
GCCCCGTGGTCTACCGTCCCGAGTACGGGCTCCTCACCCTTCCCGGGGAGACGGAGGAGAGCTTCGTCCTCTCCACCGTCTTCGTCCCGGCGGGGCGGCAGAACCTGGCCTCCTTCCTGGCGGCCCGCTGGACCCGGGAGGGAGGGCCGGAGCTCCGCCTATGGGACATCCCCGTGGAGGAGCAGGTCCCGGGGCCCCGTCAGGTGGAGGCGCTGGTGGAACAGGACCCGGAGATCTCCCAGCAGTTCTCCCTCTGGCGGCAGGGGGGAAGCCAGGTCTGGACCGGTCATCTCCACCTCGTCCCGGTGGGAGAGACCCTCCTCTACATGGAACCCATCTTCCTGGCCGCGGACTTCGACGCCATCCCCGAGATCCGCCGCTTCGTGGTGAGCGACGGGCAACGCGTCGTCATGGAGAACACCCTGGTGGAGGCGGTGCAGGCGCTGGCGGCGGGGGAGGGTGCTCCCATCGAGGTGGAGGACGACGACCCCTTCGTGGCCTCCCCCGAGGGACCCCCGTCCCCCACCCCCCGGCCGGACCCGCCGGTGGACCCCGTGGACCCCGTGGACCGGAGCCCCATGGTCTCCGGCGAGGCCCTGGTGCTTCTGGAAGAAGCGGAGGCCCGACTCCGGGCCGGGGACTGGGAGGGCTTCGGGCGGAAGCTCGAGGAGCTCCGGACCCTCCTCCGGCGACAGGCAGAAGGCCCCCCCGGGCGCTAGGGACCGGCTGGGGAGGGGACCGGGCCGCGGGGGGACCTCCGACGCCTCCCTCGTGACGCGGGCCCGGGCCGGCCCTCTCCCCATCCCGGTCCCTATCCCGGGAAGATGGACCCCAGGAGGCCCCTCACCTCCACCGGGGTCCCGGCCTCCACCCGCGCCACCCCCTCGGGGAGGACCGCCCAGCAGGTGGCCCGGAGCATGGGGGCGATGCGGAACGACTGCTGCCCCGGGAGGACCACCACCTGGAGCCTCCCCGACTCCCCCGCCTCGACCCGGGCCTTCACGAACTGCCGGAGGGGGCCGGGCTTCTCCCGGCCCTCGGCCAGGGGCAGCCTCCAGACGGGCTCGGGGGGAAGTCCCCGGAGGCTCCGGAGCCAGGGGCATACGAAGAACCGGAACCCCACGGTGGCGGAGATGGGATTCCCCGGAAGCCCGAAGTGGAGGGCGCCCCCGGGAAGGACGGCGGCCAGGACGGGCTTCCCGGGTCGGATGGCGGCCCGGTGGAAGAGGAGGCGCGCGCCCATGCGACGGAGGGCGTCGGGGATGAAGTCGTGCCGTCCCATGGACACCGCCCCGGTGGAGATCACCAGGTGGATGTCCCCCTCCAGCACCTCCTCCATGGTCTCCAGGAACGGACCCTCCTCGTCCCCCAGGGTCCGGCGGAGGGACACCCGGACGCCGGCCCCCTGGAGCGCCGCCTCCAGGAAGGGCCCGTTGGAGTTCCGGATCCCCCCGGGGGGAAGGGGCGCCTCCGGGTCATCCACCAGCTCGGGTCCCGTGGAGAGGACGGCGGCCACGGGGGTCCCCAGCACCGGTACCCGGGGAAGGCCCAGGGCCGACAGGGCCATCCCCTCCAGGGGGCCGATGACCCTCCCGGTCTCCACCACGGGGTCACCGGGGGCAAAGTCGGCGCCGGCGGGACGGATGTTCCGACCCGGAGGCTCGGGATCCAGGAGTCGAACGGAGACCGCTCGCCCCTCCCGCTCCCGGACCTCCACCCGCTCCACGGGCACCACCGTGTCCATCCCCGGGGGGACCGGCGCGCCGGTCATGATCTCCCAGGCCCCCTCCGGACCGCCGTCACGGCGCTCCCCGGCTGACCCCGGAGGAGGCGGCCCGTCCCCTGCCACCACCCGGCCCACCACCGGCACCTCGGTCCCGGCCGGGAGTCCCTCCTCCCCCACCGCCAGTGCGAACCCGTCCAT
>JBJHCB010000445.1:0-1912 GCA_050485805.1 Gemmatimonadota bacterium
TGGGTGGCCGACCCCGGCGGGGCCGGGGGCGGGCTCAGGGTGCGGATCCGGGCCCTGACCTCCCGCCGGAGCTCGGCCAGGAGGTTCAGGGCCTGGAGGGGCGTGGTCTCGTCCAGCTCCAACTCCAGGATGCGGGTCACCAGGGGATCCTCGGCCCCCTGGAAGAGGGAGAGCTGGTCCGGCGGGGGCGTGGACGCGGGGCGGTGGGCACCGGAGCGCCCCAGCCCGTCTCCTCCTCCCGAGTGGGTCCCCTCGAGCTCGGCCAGGAGCTCCTGGGCCCGGGCGACCACCGCCGGCGGCAGGCCCGCCAGGCGGGCCACCTGGATCCCGTAGGAGCGATCCGCCCCCCCGGCCTCCAGCCGGCGCAGGAAGACGATCTCCTCCCCGGCCTCCCGCACCGCCACGTTCATATTCTTCACCCCCGCGAGAAGATCCCCCAGCTGGGTGAGCTCGTGGTAGTGGGTGGCGAAGATGGTCCGCGCCCCCACCCGCTCGTGGAGGTGCTCCGTCACGGCCCAGGCGATGGAAACGCCGTCGTAGGTGGAGGTCCCCCGACCGATCTCGTCCAGGAGGACGAGGCTCCGGTCCGTGGCCCCGTGGACGATGGCGGCGGTCTCGTTCATCTCCACCATGAAGGTGGACTGCCCCCGGGCCAGGTTGTCCGAGGCCCCCACCCGGGTGAAGATCCGGTCACACACCGGGAGTCGGGCCCGGTCGGCGGGGACGAACGACCCCACCTGGGCCAGGAGCTGGATGAGGCCCACCTGGCGGAGGACGGTGCTCTTCCCCGCCATGTTCGGCCCGGTGAGGACCACGATCCACCCTTCCCGATCCAGGACCAGGTCGTTGGGGATGAACTCCTCCCGGGGCATCATGGTCTCCACCACGGGGTGCCGCCCCTCCCGGATCTCCAGCTCGAACCCGGTGTGGAGCTCGGGTCGGACGTACCCCTGCCGCTCCGCCACCTCGGCCAGGGTGGACAGGACGTCCAGGCGGGCCACGTCGGCCCCCGTCTGCTGGAGGCGCCGCACCTCCAGGCCCACCCGGCGCCGGAGTTCCTGGAAGAGCTCCGTCTCCAGCGCCAGGATCCGCTCCTCGGCCCCGGTGACCTTCTCCTCCCACTCCTTGAGCTCCGGGGTGAAATACCGCTCCGCGTTGGCCAGGGTCTGCTTCCGGACGTAATCGTCGGGAACCCGGTCCAGGTTGGCCTTCGTCACCTCCAGGTAATAGCCGAACACCCGGTTGAAGCCCACTTTCAAGGATCCGATCCCGGTGCGCTCCCGCTCCCGGGTCTGGAGGGAGGCGATGAAGTCCCGGGCGCCGTCCCGGACTCCCCTCAGGTCGTCCAGCTCCTCGGAGAAGCCCGGTCGGATGACCCCCCCGTCCTGGAGGGTCGCCGGCGCGTCTTCGGCGATGCCCGCCTCCACCAGGGCCCGGACGTCCTCCAGCGGATCCAGCTCCGCCGTGAGGTCCCGGAGGAGTGCGCCCTCCACTCCCGACCCCAGGTCCCGAAGGCGGGGAAGCACGGCCAGGGATCGCCCGAGGGACCGCATCTCCCGGGGGGACACCCGACCCGCTGCCACCTTTCCCGCCAGGCGCTCCAGGTCGTGGACGTCGGTGAGGTCCCCCCGGAGCTCGCTCCGGAGTCCCCGCCCCCGGACCAGCTCCTCCACCGCCTCCTGCCGCCGCCAGATCTCCGGGGGATCCAGGAGGGGTCGCAGGACCCACCGCCGGAGGAGGCGGGCTCCCATGGCGGTCACGGTCCGGTCCAGGACCGCGACCAGCGTCCCCCCCTCCTCCCCGCTCCGCAGGGGCTCCACCAGCTCCAGGTTCCGCCGGGTCATCTCGTCCAGGAGCATCTCGCCGCCGGGGCGGAGGATGCGAGGGGGCTGGACATGCCCCGTCCCCGACG
>JBJHCB010000446.1:0-1911 GCA_050485805.1 Gemmatimonadota bacterium
CGCACGAGGTCTCCGGGCGCTGGATCATGCCGGGCCTGGTGGACACCCACTCCCACCTGGGGCGGGGGGACGGAGGCGACCGTTCGGGCCCCACCCACCCCGATGTCCGGATCCTGGACGCCCTGGATGCCCGCGACCCGGGCTTCCGGAGAGCGCTGGCCGGAGGAATCACCACGGTGAACGTCATGCCCGGGTCGGGTCTCCTGATCTCGGGACAGACGGCCTATCTGAAGCTTCGTGGCGGACGGACCATCTACGAGCTCCTCTTCTGCCGGGACCCCCTCACCGAGGTGTGTGGGGGGCTCAAGATGGCCAACGGCACGAATCCCATCGGAGCCGCCCCCATGCCGGCCACCCGGGCCCGGTCCGCCGCACTGGTCCGGGCGGAGTTCCTGCGGGCGCAGGAGTACCGCGACCGGGTCCAGCAGGCAGGCGATGACCCGACCCGTCGCCCGCCCCGGGACCTCCGCCTGGAAACGCTGGTGGAGGTGCTGGAGGGGCGCCGCATCGTCCACAACCACACCCATCGCCACGATGACGTCCTCACCGCGCTCCGCCTCCGGGAGGAGTTCGGCTACACCGTGGTCCTCCATCACGTGAGCGACGCCCACCTGGTGGCCGGGGAGATCGCCGCCGCCGGAGTGGGATCCTCCCTGGTGGCTCCGGACAGCCCCGGGGGGAAGGACGAGGCGCTCCGCTCCGGCTTCGATGCGGGGGCGGTCCTGGAGGAGGCGGGCGCCGCGGTGGCCTTCCACACCGACGACAGCATCACCGACTCCCGCCTCTTCCGGCGTCTCGCCGGGATGTACGTCCGCTACGGCATGTCCCGGGATGGGGCGCTGGAGGCCCTCACCCTTGCCGGCGCCCGGATGATGGGGGTGGAGGACCGGGTGGGGTCCCTGGAGCCGGGGAAGGACGCGGATTTCATCATCCTGGACGGGGACCCCCTGAGCATCTACTCCCACGTCGAGGAGACCTGGGTGGAGGGCCGGCGGCTCTTCGATCGGAGCAGCCCCGTGGACCGGGCCTACGCCGAAGGCGGCCCGGACGCGAATCGCCTGTATCCGGAGGGCCTCCGATGAGCCGCGGGGTCGTCGCCGCCTCCGTTCTCTCCGGGGGGCTCTTCGCCCTCGCCTTCCTCGCCCCCGACGCAGAGGCACAGGTGGCGGTGCGGGGAGGGGTCGTCCACACCGTCTCGGGAGCCTCCATCCCCGACGGGGTCGTGCTCGTGGGGGCCGACGGGAGGATCAGTGGGGTGGGACCGGCGGCCACCACGCCCATCCCGGAGGGCGTGCCGGTCCTGGAGGCCGCGGTAGTGACCCCCGGGCTCGTGGACGCCCGGAGTGTGGTGGGCCTCTCCGGCATCCTGGGGAGCGAGCTCCCCTCGGACCAGGATCACATCGAGCTCTCTTCGGCCATCCAGCCGGAGCTCCGTGCGCTGGACGCCTACAACGCCAGGGACCCCCTGGTGGAATGGATCCGCGAGCTGGGAACCACCACCCTCCACACCGGGCACGGGCCCGGCGCCCTCATCTCCGGGCAGACCATGGTGGTGAAGACCCGGGGCCTCTCCGTGGACGAGGCCCTGGTGGCGCCCCTCACCGCCTACGCCGGCACCCTGGGCCCGGAGATCGCCCGGGGCGGCGGCGGATGGCCCGGGACCCGGGCCCGGGGCGTCACCATGCTCCGGAGCTTCCTCCTGCGAGGACAGGCCGCCCTCGACCGGGAGGATCGGGAGGGGGAGTCACCGGCGGATTCCGACCTGGCCCTCCTGGAGGCGGTGCGGATCCTCCGGGGGGAGGTGCCCCTCCTCATCACCGCCCACCAGGTGACGGAGATCCTGGCGGCGCTCCGACTCCAGCGGGAGTTCGGGTTCCGCCTGATCCTGGACGGAGCGGCGGAGGCCTACAT
>JBJHCB010000447.1:0-1909 GCA_050485805.1 Gemmatimonadota bacterium
GGCGGAGGCATCCCCCCCTCGAACCCCGTCGTTGACAAGCGGGAAAGGGGTTCGCTAAGAATGCTCACCACATCTGGAAGGCGTCCCTTGCGGAGGGTTGAGACGATGCGGTCAGGCTCTTGGTTCCTTTGGGTGGCGGTGGCGGTCCTGGGGGCGACCCTGGCGGAGGGGCTGGAAGCCCAGGATGGGGACCCCCGCATCGGGGTCTGGCAGAACGCCAACAACCCGGGGAACATCATGAACTATGACGAGATCCCCGGTGGAGGCACGCGGCTCCGGGTGGACGCCGTCAACTCCGAGGGAGAGGTGACGAGCTGGTGGGGGTACGACGCCTTCTTCGACGGGGAGTGGCATCCGGTGACAGGGACCAACCGGAGCGGGGAGGAGGAGGACGCCTGGGTCGAGCTCCAGAACCCCTTCACCACCGAGATCCGCTATCGGCGCCCTGCCGGGGGCGGGCTCGACCGGATCCTGGAGAACATCGTGTCCCAGGATGGTCAGACCCTGTGGGTGATCTTCCGCAATGCGGAAGGCATCGCCACCAACGTGGTGACCTACAACCGGGTGCGCTGAGCCCGGCGGACAGGGCCCGGGTCCGGAGGGGTGCGGGGGCTCCTGCGGCAGGACCCCCCGCCCGGGGGCGCCCTCAACGGGTCTCCGGGTCGGGTGAGCCCCGCAGTCTGAGAAGGGTGGCCTCGAAGCTCCCCCTGACCTCCGGATCGGCACTCACCTCGAAGATGAACCCGTCGTACGCCTCCTCCGAGACCCCGTAGCGGTCCAGGGCCTCGAACCTCCTTCGCTCCGCGCGATCGCGGATCTCCTGCCGGACGCCGATCTGGTGGGTCTCGGCCAGTTCCCGGTGGAGGTCATCCCGGATCTCCGAGAGGGCCAGGTAGACCCGGGTCAGGGTCTCCATCTCCTCGGTGGATCGCTCCCCGGCGGCCGGAGCCCGGGCGTCCTGCCCTTCCGCGGGGGCTGCCCCCACCAGCATGGCCAACCCGAGAAGCCCGGCCACCATCCATGTGGCCAGGGGCGGCCGTCCCTGTCCCATCCTCCTGCGCTCCATCTCGTGTGCGCTCCTTTTCCCCCGGGGGTCCGGGCTGCTCCGGGGAGTCCGCCGGCCTGAAGCCGTGGGGATCCCGACGCTCTTTCCCTGCCTCATCTTACAAGCCCGGGGTCTCGCATACCACGGTTCCCGACGGCGGGAGCCCCGGAAGACCGTGTCCTGCAGGGCCTGATCCACTCCGGAGCGGGTCCCTCCCACCCGGAGCTGCCTTTGAATTTCATTGCACTTCCCTGTCAGTAAGCCTATTCTTCTTCAAGCTTTGACGGAGAGGGAAGGGTGGGGCCCGTGGGGCCCGAAGGCGGACTCCCCGGGGTCGCGAGCGGCGAGGCGACCTGCCCCCGGGTGGTCCGCCGTGGGTGTGCTCCGTTGATGACACGTCCTCCTGAAGCACGAGCGAGCATGAGAGGCTTCCTCTACGTCACGGTCCTGGTGGTCCTCGCCGCATGGATGTGGGATGGCGTGGACGGGGCCGGAGCCCCGGCAGGTCCTCCCGGGTCGGGAGGAGGGGAACCCGCCCCATGGGTGGCGGTGCCCGCCTCCCTCCTGGCCTTCCCCGTGGGCGGCCTGGACGCCGATCCCCCCTACGCTCGCCTTGCCGGTGGCTGGGGCATCGCTTCCAGGGGCGGAGAACGGAGCGCGTCGGAGGTGGCGGACGAGGCCCTCACCGCCGTGGTTCGTCGCGTCTGCGTGGTCTGCCACAGCGACCAGCTCATGACGGCCAACCTGTCCCTCCAGCACTTCGATGTGGGTCGGGTGGGCGACGATCCGGAGGTGGCGGAGCGGATCATCTCCAAGCTGAGCCTCGAGAAGATGCCTCCTCCCGGGATCCCGCCACCTGGGGGG
>JBJHCB010000448.1:0-1902 GCA_050485805.1 Gemmatimonadota bacterium
CCTCCCGGCGGACGGCCGGGTGGTGGAGGGGACGGGGGAGGTGGACCAGGCGGCCATCACCGGCGAGTCGGTGCCGGTGAGGAAGCGGGAGGGCGACGAGGTCTTCGCCGCCACCATCCTTTCCGGCGGTGCCCTGGTGGTGGAGGTGACCCGGCCGTCCCACGAGACCCTCCTGGCCCGGATCATCCGGCTGGTGGAGGAGGCCCGGGAAAGCCGGGCCCCCGCCCAGCACTTCATCGACCGGTTCGCCCACCCCTACACGGTGGGGGTGGTGGGGGCCACGGCCCTCATGGCCCTCCTCCCGCCCCTCCTCCTGGATGCGGCGTGGACCGACGCCTTCTACCGGGCCATGACCCTGCTGGTGGTCGCCAGTCCCTGCGCCCTCATCATCTCCACGCCGGCGGGAATCCTGTCGGGGATCGCCAACGGGGCCCGACATGGGATCCTCTTCAAGGGGGGGGCCTATCTGGATCGGGCCGGGACCATCGACACCCTGGCCTTCGACAAGACGGGAACCCTGACCGTGGGACGGCCGGTCCTGGTGGACCTGGTGACCCGGGGCCAGGTGCTGGGGGACCCGGCCGGGGGTCGGGCCACGGACGGAACCGGGGCGACGGACGGCGACCGGGAGGGGATCCGACGCATGCTCCAGGTCGCCGCCTCCCTGGAGCGGGACTCGGAGCACCACCTGGCCCGGGCCATCCTGGAGGCCGCCTCGGCGCGGCAGATCCCCCTCCTGGACCGGACCGGATTCCGGGCCCTTGCCGGCGAAGGGGTCACCGGGGAGGTGGAGGGCACCACCGCCTGGGTGGGAAACGAGGTGCTGGGGGAACGGATGGGCGTCCGGCCCGGGGCCGCCATCCGGGGGTGGCTGGCGGAACAGACCTCCCGGGGCCGTTCGGTGGTGTTCGTGGGGACGGCAGAGGAGATCCTGGGGGCCCTGGCCTTCGGAGACGAGCTGAAGCCGAACGCCGAAGCCGTGATCCGCCATCTCAAGTACGAGGGGATCCGGTGGATCACCATCCTCTCGGGCGACCACCCCGACGCCGTGCGGGCCATCGCCGCGAGCCTGGGGGTGGACGAGGTGAAGGCGGGCCTCCTCCCCCACGAGAAGGTGGCGGCGGTGCGGGTCCTGGCGGAGCGGTCCCGTGGGGTGGCCATGGTGGGAGACGGGGTCAACGACGCACCGGCCATGGCCGCGTCCAGCCTGGGGATCGCCATGGGGGCCGCCGGGACCGACGTGGCCATCGAGACCGCGGATGTGGTCCTCATGGGGGACGACGTGGCGAAGGTGGACCACGTCATCCACCTGGGGAAGCGGACCCGGCGGGTGGTGCGACAGAACGTCTGGTTCTCGGTGGGGTGGATGGCCCTTCTGGTGGGGGTCACCGTGACGGTGGGGATGCCCCTGACCCTGGCGGTGGTGGCCCACGAGGGGAGCACCCTCCTGGTGGCCCTGAACGGCCTCCGCCTCCTGGGGGGCGGGCCCCATCCGCCCCGGGTCCCGGGGTGAAGACCCCCGAGGGGCGGGACCGGGAGTTGCCGGGTGTCGGGGCTACGGGCCCCGGGGTGGGCCGTCGGGAGGGCCCACGGGAGGGTGTTCGGGTCCTCCGGCGATCCTCCGGTCCAGGGAGAGGCGTCCACCGCCCATGAGGAGCAGGTAGAGGCTCCCCACGGTCATGGCCAGGTCGGTCCTGGAGGCATGGGCCGCCTCCAGGAACCCCCCATCGAGGAGGATGGGGAGCTTTGTGGAGAGGAGAGCCACCGCCATGATCCCCAGGAGGGGGACCACCGCCACCCGGACCCCCAGACCCAGCAGGAGCAGCACCCCGCAGGCGAGCTCGAAGCTCCCCACCAGGGGGCCCAACAGGTCGGGAAAGGGAAGGCCGATCTCCTGGAACC
>JBJHCB010000449.1:0-1896 GCA_050485805.1 Gemmatimonadota bacterium
GACCAGACGGGATTCCCGTCGCGGTCCACCGTGGGGTCCATCCACGAGACGGTCCGGGCCTCCACGTCCAGTACGCCGATGAAGGCATGCGTGCCCCGGTTGCTCACGAAGGCCAGGCGGCGGGCGTCGGGGGACCAGGTGAGGGATCCGATCCCTCCCCGGATGCGGGCCAGGATCCGGGGCTCCCCGACCCCCGAGGCGGTACCGTCCAGCTCCGCGTACCAGAGACTCCCGCCCCGGAGGAAGGCCACCCCGGCGCCGTCGGGGCGGACCGCCGGAGAGCTTCCCTCCCCGATCCGCACCGGCTCCCCCTCCGCCAGGGCGACCCACCAGAGGGCCCGCTCCGCGCCGTCGGGGTGGCTGGTGGGGTTGGGGATCTCCCCCTGTCGGTTGGGCGCGCCGCCCCGGACATAGACCAGGGAGCGGCCGTCGGGGAGCCACTGGACGGACCCCACCTCCTGGCCATCGTCCTCCGTGTAGGCGGTGAGGGCCCGCCCCTCGTAGGCGGGTGCTTCCGCGACCCAGAGGTTCCGGCCGTCGGGGCCGGTCTGGGACCAGACCACGGCGCCTCCGGTGGGAGCCGCCCGCAGGTCTGCGGTGAAGGGGGCCGAGAGGAGCCCTTCGAGAGTGACCGGGACCTCCTGGGCCTGGGCCCCTGCGGGCACGGCCAGGGCGAGGGCGGCGAGGGCCAGTGCGAAGGCGACGCATGAGGGTACGCCCGGGGCACCGGGGGCCACCGCACGGCGGAGGGGTCGCGGGGAGAAGGGGGCCGCCCGGCCAGAGCGCCGATCGAGAAGACGGGGGGGGCTGCCCAGGGCAGCCATCAGGAACCTCCCCCCAGGAGCCGGGAGCTGATCCCCTCCCGGTCCACCCGGACCCCCCGCAGGTACACGTCGGCGATGCGCCGGGTGTTGGTGATGTCCTCCAGGGGATTCCCGTCCAGGATCACGAAGTCGGCGATCTGCCCGGCCTCCAGGGTGCCGGTGTCCTGGAACTCCAGGAACTCCGCCGAGGTCCGGGTGGCGGCCACCAGGACGTCGCCGGGCGCCATTCCCGCCAGGACCATGTCGGCCATCTCCTGGTGGGCCGCCCAGGGGTTGCTCCCATCCGTCCCGAAAGCCACCGGGAGTCCGGCGCCGTGGATCCGCATGAGGTTCCGGGCCTGGATCCCGAACCCTTCCCGGGCCTGGGGCCGGTCCACCGCCCCCGCCTGCATCTCCGCCAGGCGGTCCGCCGGGACCGTCCCTCCGAGCCAGCTCAGGTCCTGGGCCACGCCGGGGTCGGGGAGGTTGGGCACCAGGATCACGTGGGGGCGCTCCCCCCAGAGCTCCATGAGCTCATCGTCCACGTCCCGGTCCCGGATGCCGTGGGCGAAGGCGTCGATCCCCGCTCGGAGGAGACCCTTGGCGTCCTCCAGGGAGAAGATGTGGGCGGTGACCCGGAGCCCGTGGGCATGGGCCTCCTCGATGATGGGCCCGTAGAGCTCCGCATCCAGCTTCTCGTACTGCCCCCCCCGGTCGTCCACCCAGATCTTCACCAGGTCCACCTGCCGGTCGGCCAGCTCCCGGACGGCGGCCCGGGACTCCTCCTCGGTGTCCACCCAGAAGGGGACCTCGGACCGCCCCGGCTCGGGGCGGGTGATCCCCCGCCCGGCGGAGAGGATCCGGGCCGCCCCCGGCACCGGGCGATCCCGAAGCTCGAAGGTGATCTCCGCTCCGTCCATCCCCAGGCTGGCCGCCGCTCCCACCCCGTAGAAGGCCAGGTGCTCGAGCTGGCTCACCAGCTCCTCCCGGGTGGAGGCCAGGTGCATGTGGGTGTTCACCAGGGCAGGCATGAGGGTCTGCCCGGAGGCGTCCACCACGGTGGCCCCCTCCGGGACCTGCACCTGGCCCCGGG
>JBJHCB010000450.1:0-1896 GCA_050485805.1 Gemmatimonadota bacterium
CCCCCACCGCCCGTACGACCCCCCAGCTGGCGGGGGGGGCCCTGGCGGCCGGCCGGGGGGGGGGGGGCGGGCGCCCGCCCCCCCCCATCGCCACCTGCCGGGTCCCGTCGTCCCCCGGCCCCCCCCTCAGAGCCGGGGCACGGCCCACCCCTGGGCCTCCAGCCCGGCCCGCTCCCGGTCCAGGAAGGAGCGGACGGTGGTCATGGGGATGGAGAGGGTGATCCCGTACTGGATCCGGCTCACCTGGTCCAGGAAGAGGGGCCCCGTGTAGGGGCGTCCCACCTCCTCCCGGTCCAGCGTCTCCTGGAGGGGACGCACCCGGACCTCGGTGCTGGCGGCGGCGGCCCGGGCGACCCCCACCCACTCCATCCCCTGCCCGTCCCCTCGGAGGGCGAAGATGGCCCCTCCGCTCATTCCCCGGTTCCAGAGCCCGTCCACCAGGAAGCTTCCCCGGACGGGCTGGTTCGGGGCGCTCACCATGCCGCGGGTCACCATGGGGTACCCCTGGGGATAGCCCAGCACGTACACGAACGACCCCCACGAGAGGCGGTCGGGCTCCCCCGCGACGAAGGGAAGAACCCGGGTCTCGTCCGCTTCCACGCCCACGGGGAGCTCCACCCCCAGGAGGGCCAGGTCGTCCAGGGGGGCTCGGGCCAGCACCTGGAAGGAGCGGAGATCCGCAAGGCCGAAGATCCGGAAGAACTCCACCGTCTTCACCGAGATGCGCTCCACCCGCCGATCCGCCTCCACCGGCCCCGGGGGGGTGCCCGGGGGGCGGGTCGGATCCTCCGCCCGGGGTTGGTACTCCACGATGGTGTCGGGGAACTCCACCCCGTGGTTCACGGTGAGGAGGGTGTACCTGCGCCCCCGGCGGGCCACCACCACCGCCGTGGAGGCCCGGTCCTGCTGGGAGCGGATGGTGTCCGGGGCTTCGATGCGGAACCCCGGGGCCTCCACCTCCGCCCGGGTGGGCGCGGTCTCCGGGGGGTAGAGGTAGGTCTCGTAGGTGACCTCGGCCAGCACGCGACGGATGGAGGCGAAGGCCCGCTCCAGGTCGGCGGAGGTGTCGTGCTGGGGGAAGGCGGTCTGGTAGTGGGCCTGGCCCCCCACGAAGGGCCCCGGACCGCCGCATCCTCCAAGGAGGGTCGCCGCCACGAGGAGCCCCATCCGGAGGAGCCCCAGGGCCCGGCTGAGCCCCGCGATCCGGTTGAGACCCGGAGGCCGACTGGGACCCACGGGGGGTCCCATGCGGCGGGGCGCCCGGGCAGCGGGAAGCGCGGATGGGGCGGTGGGGTGGGGGATTGCGGCCATGGAGACGCCTGCCGGTGGGATGACACGGGTCGGCGCGGGGGACGCCCCGGGTCCAGGGGGACACCGGACGCTGGCAGAGAATACCGCCCGCGTGGGGGTGCGAACAAGCAGACACCGGGCCCGGGGTTGACGCCCGGAGCCCGGGGTGGGATCCTCGCCCATGGCCCGACTCTTCAAGGACCTGGTACCCGAGAACCTCCATCCCCTGAACGTGGAGGAGGAGGTGGACCCCCGGGAGGTGGCTGCCTGGACCCCCACCCGCCCTCCCCGCGTCGAGGTCTAAATGCGCAAGGCGGAGGAGCTGGCCAAGCGCCGCACCTGCCGCCGCCTCTCCGTGGGGACCGTCCTCACCGACGCCCGCCTGGAGAACGTGGTGGCCATCGGGTACAACGGGAACGCCCGGGGTTTTCCCAACGACTGCGACACCACCACGCCCGGCGCCTGCGGGTGCATCCACTCTGAGATGAACGCCCTGGTGAAGGCCCCGGGGCAGCTCCGGGACAAGGTGGCCTTCGTCACCGCCTCCCCCTGCGTCATGTGCGCGAAGCTCATGGTCCAGGCCCAGGTCTCCCACCTGTACTACCG
>JBJHCB010000451.1:0-1875 GCA_050485805.1 Gemmatimonadota bacterium
CCCCGCCTCCAGGAGGGCCTCCATGAAGCCCAGGTACCCCACCTCCTGCCGCTCGTGGGCCCGGGGCTGGGGATACCGGGACCGGGGATGGTGCTGGAGGTTGATGGCCGCGAAGAGGGGGGTGGCCCCGGCCTGGCTGGCCGCGTTGGGGTCGGCGCCCCGGGCCAACAGCTCGAGCCCCAGGTCGAAGTGGCCGTTGATGGCGCTCATGAGGAGGGGGGTGGTGCCATCCCCGGCGCTGGATCGATTGATGTCAGCCCCGGCGTCCAGGAGCGCATGGGTCGCCTCGGCGTTCCCCTCCCGGACCGCGTGTAGGAGGGGCGTGAGTCCGCCCATGGCTCCCACGAGTCCGGTATAGCCCAATACCTCCTCCTCTCCCGCCTCCTCTTCCCCCTGCAGCCCCTCCGCATCCTCCATGGATCGCTGCAGCTCCCGGGCGGCGGCCACCGCGGCCTGGACCTGCTGGGGAGAAGGACGCCAGTTCGGTCCTCCCCCCTCCGCCTCGCGGAACTCGCTGAGGACGCGATTCCGGACCGCCCGGGCCTGCTGGTCCACCGCCTCCCGGGTGGGCAGGTCGTCCACCCGGGTGAGGGCATCCACCTCGGCTCCCGCGGCCACCAGCAGCTCGATGGCCGTGACGCTGTTCCCGTGGGCCGCGAAGACGAGGGGGGTCTGGTACCAGGCCGATTCCCGGGCATCCACTTCCGCTCCGGCCTCCAGGAGGGCGGCCACGCTCGCGGCGTCCCCCGAGGCAGCGGCGAGATGGAGGGAGGTGATCCGGGCCGGGTCGGTGCGAAGCCCCGGATCCGCACCGGCAGCCAGGAGACGCCGCACCACAGCGCCATTCCCGTTCCGGGCGGCCAGATGGAGGGGGGTGTGGTGTCCGATCCGCGTGGGAGGATCCACGGTGGCGCCGGCATCCAGCAGGATGGCCACGAGCTCCTCGTCCCCGCGCTCCGCGGCGAAGTGGAGGGCGGTGGTGCCATCTCCCCGGGCGGCGCTCACGTCCGCCCCCTGGGCAATGAGATCCAGGACCGCCTGGCGGTCCCCGGCCCGCGCCGCATCGGCGATCCCCGTATCCGGGGAGGGAGCGGCCCCCAGAAGGAACGCCCCCAGGACCAGAACCAGCCACCTCCCCCGGCCCGGCCCCGCTCCCCACCGACGGGCCTGCCCCCCCATGCCTCCGTTCATCGCTTCGTCCTCCGCCCCGGGCTCAACGGTAGTCCGCCAGGGAGGCGGAGAGGGGGGCGTTCAGTGAGAAGGCGCCGGTGCTGTCCCCGAAGTGGGCGAGGTCGTCGACGCCCAGCGTATGCAGCAGGCTGAGCATGGCGTTGGCCATGGGGGTGCCGTCCGGGGCCTTCAGGTGGAGGTTCCCCTCCAACCGCCCGTTCGCTCCACCCAGGACGAAGAGGGGGCAGCGCCGGTGGTTGTGGAGGTTCCCGTCGGCCATGGGGGATCCCACCAGGATGAGGCTCTTGTCCAGGAGGCTCCGATCCCCCTCCATGCTGTTTTCCAGACGCTCCAGGAAGTAGGCCAGCGTCGACAGGCGGTAGCGGCTGATCATGTTGAAGTCCATGATCCGGGCCTCGTTCCCTCCGTGATGGGAAGCCGGGTGGAAGGCCCGGTCCGACCCGCTCTCCGGGAAGCTCCGGGCCGAGGCGTCCCGCCCCAGCTTGAAGGAGAAGACCCGGGTCACATCCGTCTCGAAGGCCAGGAGCTGGAGATCGAACATCATCCGGACGTGCTCCTCGAAGGAGTCCGGCACCCCGGGAGGGGCCTCCGGAAGCTCCCGCTCCTCTCCGCTGGTGTTCCGCGCCTCCACCAGCTCGATGCGGCGCTCCACTTCCCGGATGTCCTCCAGGTACTGATCCAGGC
>JBJHCB010000452.1:0-1871 GCA_050485805.1 Gemmatimonadota bacterium
CGAGGGGGCCGGCCTGTCGGGGACCTTCCTGGTCTTCCCCACCCTCCGCCCCTTCTTCGAGCCCCCCGCGGTCCCCTCCGAGGGGCTCAGCGCCGACGATACCCGCGCCCTGCTCGGGGCCGATGCCAACCGGCGGATCTACCTGGCCGAGGACCCCCTGGATCGACTGGGGGCGGGGCTGTACCGGCTGAACCTCTCCCTCCGGTCCCGGAGCACCGGGGTGGCTTCCACCTTCCCCCTGGGGGCGTTCGGGGTGAGGGAGGGGAGCGAGCGGATCATGCTGGGGGATCAGCTCCTCCGTCCCGGGATCGACTACATCCTGGACCCCGAGATGGGCGTCGTGACCCTCCTCCAGCCCGATTTCCTCCTGGCCCGGAGCGCGTCGGACCGTCTCCACATCTCCTGGGAGCAGCTCAGCCTCTTCCGGCCCCGACCCACGAACCTCCTGGGGGGAACGGCGCAGCTGGAGCTGGGGGGGCGGGGGTCGCTGGACTTCCTGGGGCTCTACCAGGTGGAGCGGGACATCGTGAACCGTCCCCGATTCGGCAGCGAGCCCGGGGCGATGGGAATGGTGGGAGGCCGGAGCGACCTGGCGTGGGAGCTTCCCACCCTGGAACGGGCGCTGGAGCGGGTCCTGGGGAGCCGGCGGGATGGAGGGGAACGCCCCACGGCCCTGCGGATGGAGGGGGAGTTGGCCGTCTCCCTTCCGGACCCCAACATCTCCGGCGATGCCTACCTGGACGACTTTGACGGGGGGGACGAGCGCACCGTCTCCCTCCTCTCCACGAACTGGCACCTGGGGAGTGTCCCGGCCTTCCGGGACGGGGCCGGGGATGCCCTCCCCGACGTGCTGGACGCGGCGTCGGCCCTCCCCCTGGTCTGGCAGCACACCTGGGTCGAGGAAGGTCCGTCCGGGGACTCCATCGGGGTCTTCGAAGGGTTCTTCCCCCGGTCGGACATCGACCGCCAGATCACCATCGCCGGAAGCCAGACCCGGGAGCCGGGGCTCTTCCTCTCTTTCGGCGAGACGCCGGGCTTCATGCATCCGGAGCCCCGGTGGCGTTCCTTCACCACCCTCTTGTCCCCCACGGGGGCCGACCTCACCCAGACCGAGTACCTGGAGTTCTACGTGGCCGAGGGGGACGCCCTGACCCTGGTGGTGGACGTGGGGCTCGTGAGCGAGGACGCCTATTTCATCGACGAGAACGGGAACACCTCCGGCTTCCGGTTGGACATCGGTCGCTCCTGGGGACAGGGGGTCCTGGACCAGGAGGCCGATCCCCTCCGGGGAGAGATCTGGGATCCCACGGCGGACCAGCGGGGGGTCTGGCCCGAGGCCTGCCGGGCCGAGCCGGGTCGGGTCTATCCCCTGGGGGATCCCCGGGCCAACTGCACCCGGGGGAACGGGCGCCGCGACACCGAGGACCTGAACGGGAACGGCGTCCTGGACACGGAGGAGCGCTACGCCCGGTACGTGATCCGCCTGGACGGCACCTCCCCCTACCTGGCCCGGGACCGGGCCGCCACCGGGACCCGGTTCCGGCGCTACCGCATCCCCCTGCGCGGTCCCGGCGCTATCTATCCGGCCGGAAGCTTCTCCCAGGCGGACTGGCGGAACGTGCAGTTCCTGCGGGTGACGGTGGGGGGCGCCCGGGAATCCCGCCTCACCCTGGCCCGGATGCGCCTGGTGGGGTCCCGGTGGGTGAAGCGGGGCGGGGAAGGGGTGTTCCGGGGGATCGGGGGGGATACGCTGGCGGTGGGCGGGGCCCTGGACGTCTCGCCGGTGGGGGTGCTTTCGGAAGGGGCCGCCTACCAGCCCCCGCCGGGGGTCCTGGAGCTCCTGGACGACCCCTCGTCGGTGGTGGCGGGAC
>JBJHCB010000453.1:0-1836 GCA_050485805.1 Gemmatimonadota bacterium
GCTCCACCGCATCCCCTTCTCCCATCCCCTGCCGGAGGCGGACGGTGGGTTCGTGGAGGAGCTTGTTCAGGAGGCGGCGGGAGAAGGCGTCCACCCGGGCGCGGTCCTCCTCCGAGAGATGGTCCATCCCCCGGAGGAGGCGGTCCAGCTCCGCCTGCCGGTGGGCCTCGGCCCGCCCCCGCATGCTCCGGATGACGGGAACCACCTCCAGCGAGGCGTACCAGCTCCGGAAGGCGTCGGCGTGCTCCCGGATGATGCGCTCCGCCTGGGGGATGGCGCCGGCCCGGACCCGGACATGGTCCTCCACGATGCGGCGGAGGTCGTCCACGTTGTAGAGGAAGACCTCGGACTCCTCCCCGATCCGGGGGTCGATGTCCCGGGGAATGGCAATGTCGATGGCGAGGAGGGGGTGGCGGCGCCCCCCGGGGAAGGCCTGGCGGAAGATGTCGTGCCCGAGGACGGCGTGGGGGGCGGCGGTGGAGGCCAGGACGATGTCCACCGCGGGGAGGACCTCGCCGATCCGGTCCATGGCCAGGGCGTGCCCGTGGAGGCGTTCCGCCAGGGGAACGGCCCGCTCCACCGTCCGGTTCGCCACGAAGATCCCCCGGACCCCGTCCCGGGCCAGCGCCTCCACCATGAGCTCGGCGGTGGCCCCGGCCCCCAGGACCAGGACCCGCTTTCCCCGGAGCGACCCGAAGATCTTCCGGGCCAGCTCCACCGCCACCGAGGCCACCGAGGCGGACCCCTCCCCGATGGAGGTGCCGGCCCGGACCTCCCCCCCCACCGAGAGGGCCATCTGGAAGAGGCGGTTCAGGACGGGGCCCGTCATGGGCGGGGAGACGGGGAGGGTGGTGGAGCGCTCGTACGCCTCCTTGACCTGCCCCTGGATCTCCGCCTCGCCGGTGACCATGGAGTCGAGGCCGGAGGAGACCTGGAAGAGGTGGCGCACCACCCCCTCCCCCTGGCGCCGGAAGAGGAAGTCGGCGGCGGGGCGGTCCAGCTCCCCGGCCCGCTCCCGGAAGAGGGCCTCGGCGGCGGCGAGCCCCCTTCGATCGAGGGCCGGGTAGAGGTAGAACTCGGTCCGGTTGCAGGTGGAGAGGAGGACCGCCTCCTCCACCCCCGCCACCCCCCGCAGGGTGCGGAGCGCCTCCTCCCCCTCCGAGGGCCCGAAGGCCATCCGCTCCCGGACCTCGACGGGGGCCGTCCGGTGGCTGACCCCCACCACCGCCAGCGGAAGGCCGGGACGGCGGTCCGCGGGGCGCTCGCGCGGGGAATCCGGATGCCGGTCCACGGGGTGGTTCATGGCGAGCTCCACCCCGCCTCAGGGGAGGAAGCCGGGGCCCGAGGTGGTGAGCCGGAGGACCAGGTAGCTCACCAGGACGACGGAGAAACCCACCACCGAGGCCAGGGCGCTCCGGTACTCCCGGCGCCCCTTCCCCCGGCGGAGGAGGAGGACCCCGGAGAAGACCACCCAGGAAAGGACCGCCCACACCACCTTGGGATCGGTGAGGGTGAGGACCCCGGGGTGCTGGAGCGTCCATCCCCACCCGAAGGCCAGCGCCAGGGTGAGGGCCACGAACCCCACCCAGGCCCCCACCTGTCCCAGGAGGTCCAGGGTGGCGAGGGGGGGGATGAAGTGGAAGAAGCGCCCCATCCGCTTGGACTTGAGCTCGTGGTGCTGCACCAGGTAGAGGAACCCTGCCGCCGCCGCCAGGGCGAGCCCCTGGTATCCCAGGAAGGCAAAGGTCACGTGCAGGACGAACCCGGCCCCCTGGAAGGCGAGAGACTGGTCCGAGGGCCGGATTCCCACCAGGAGGGCCACCCCCAGGCAGACCA
>JBJHCB010000454.1:0-1820 GCA_050485805.1 Gemmatimonadota bacterium
CCGGGGGTATCGGGTACTCTCGTCGATCATCCGCAACCCCCTGGTGTGCTGGGCCTTTCGCTGGCTCCACCCCGACGTGGGCGCCGGGATCGCCCGGGCGGTGTCCCGGACCGAAGACCGGGACCGACGGGGAGCCGAAGGGGGCCCCGGAGAGGAGGACCGGAGCGGCGGACTCGCCGCCCGGGCGCCGGCCCTGGAGCGGTGGGCGCGGGACCGACTCCTGGTGGATCCCGAACTGGAACTCGTCCTTCTCGGCCACACCCATGTGCCCGTGCGCCGGGAAGTGGCTCCGGGGAGGTTCTACGTGAACTCCGGGGACTGGCTCCGCCATCGGAGCTACGTGGAGGTGCGGGAGGGCGAGCCCCCCCGCCTTCTCCGGTGGGACGGGGCGGTGAAACAGAAGGGGGTCACGGGGCGGGAGGGGACGCCGAGGCCGAAGGGGGCTCCGGGGCCGGGCGGGGCGCCACCCGCGGACTGAGGGAAGGCGGGGTTCCGGGCCCGGTCAGGGCGAGGACCGGGCGCGTCCGAAGGGGAGGCGCAGCCCCACCTCCCATCCTCCTTCCCCTCCCCGGGGAAACACCTCCAGGGCCAGGGGCTCGGGGAAGTCGGCGAGGTGGGCCGAGACGAAGGCGTCCGTCGCCCCCAGGAGGACCAGGAAGATGGCCAGGGCCGCCCAGTCCTCCACCTGGTCCCCCCGGCGATCCACCAGCTCGTCCCATCGCTCCACCCGCTCGCTCCCCTCCGCCAGGAAGCGCACGGAATCGGGGTCCATCACGCCACCGCGTCGGATCTCCGCTTCCACCGCATGGAGCTCCGTCCGTCGGAAGCGTTGGGCCACGCGCCTCTGGCTGGCCGACTTCCAGAGCATCCAGGCCGTGGCGGACTGGGCCGTGACGTAGAACGCGCCCCGGGTGGGGGACCCGGTGGCCACATGCCCCCACCCCGGGAGGAGAAGGGAACGGGCGAACGCGCCGGCCGGCGTCACCGGGCCCTCCATGGCGGGATCCGCCACGGGGGGCCGGGGTGGGGGGGGCGCGGCGGGCGGAGGCACATCCTGGCCCAGGACGCCGGGAGCGCCAAGGGCCAGGAGGGAGAGAAGGAGCCCGAACCTCACCGCGCTTCCGTGCGGTCCTGGGCGGGCGGACGGGGGTGTCCATCCCCCTCCTCGGGGCCGGGAAGGTCCAGGACGGCGAGGGCGGCGGGTCTGAGCTCCAGTTCCAACCACGGTGTCTCCATGGGGACGAGCTCCCCATCCAGTTCGAAGGCGAAGGGCTTCCGGTCGACAGATACGATCCTGGCCCGGCGAAGGGTCCGCATGTGGATGGAGGGCTCCTTCCCGTGGGTGCCCCGGAGGATCCGGGGGAGGTAGCGGACCACCTCCAGGAACCCGAGGGGCTCTACCAGGAAGAGGTCCAGGAGGCCGTCGTCGGGACGGGCCCGGGGGGAAAGCCGGAAGCCCCCGCCCACAGTGGGACCCACCGTGACGGCGCAGAGGAGGACGGGGGTGCGGAGGCGATCCTCCCCTCCCCGGGTTCCCTCCATCTCCACCTCCAGCTCCACCGGCTGGAATCCGAACAGCGCGCTGACCAGGGCGGCCAGGTACTGGGGAAGCCCGGAGAGCCGGTGGAACCTCTCCCGCCTCCGGAGGACCGCCACGTCCACGCCCACGCCCAGGAGGTTCACGAAGTGGGCCTCCCCTCCGGCCCAGCGGGCGAACCCCACGTCGAAGGGCCGGACCTCTCCCCGGTCCAGGAGCTCCATCGCGGCATCGGGCGCGCCGCGGGGGCGGGGGGGGGGCGGGGGGGGGGGGGGGGGGGGCG
>JBJHCB010000455.1:0-1820 GCA_050485805.1 Gemmatimonadota bacterium
GCTCCGGAGCGCCGATCCCCTCCGCTTCACCGACCTCAAGCCCTACGCCGACCGGCTGAAGGCGGCGGAGACGAAAACGGGGCGGGGGGACGCGGTCATCACCGGGCGGGCCACCCTGGACGGGATCGGGGTCTCCCTCGCCATCATGGACTTCTCCTTCATCGGCGGGTCCATGGGATCGGTGGTGGGAGAGAAGATCGCCCGGGCGGCCCGGGTGGCCCTCGAGGAGCGCCGCCCCCTGGTCCTGGTCTCCGCCTCCGGGGGGGCCCGGATGATGGAGGGGATCTACTCCCTCATGCAGATGGCCAAGACCTCGGCGGTCCTGGCCCGCCTCCACGAGGAGGGGATTCCCTTCGTCTCCATCCTCACCCATCCCACCACGGGGGGCGTCACCGCCTCCTTCGCCATGCTGGGAGATGTGAACCTGGCGGAGCCCGGCGCCCTCATCGGGTTCGCCGGCCCCCGGGTCATCGAGGAGACGATCAAGCAGGAGCTCCCCGACGACTTCCAGACCGCCGAGTTCCTCCTGGAGCACGGCATGGTGGACCGGGTGGTGGACCGACGGGAGCTGAAGGAAGAGGTGGCCAGGCTCCTCCGCCACATGTTCGTGCCCTCGGGGGCAGGAACGACGGGGTGAGTCCGGAGGGCCCGGGACGCCCCGGGGACGCCGCCTGGTACGGGCCGCCGACGGGAGATCCGCTGGCGGCCCGACTCTTTCCTCCGCTCCCGGGAAAGGTGCAGTGGGGGCTCGACCGCATGCACCGCATCCTGGCGGCGGCTGGGAGTCCCCACCGGGCCTACCCCTCGCTGGTGGTGGGGGGGACGAACGGGAAGGGTTCGGTGGCCACCCTCTGGGCCCGGATCCTCCAGGCCTCGGGGCTCCGGGTGGGGCTCTTCACCTCACCGCACCTGGTTCATTTCCGGGAGCGGATCCAGGTGGACGGCGTTCCCCTCCCCGACCTCTTCCTGGAGGAGGTGGCCGAGGGGCTCCGCTCCCCCATCCTGAAACGCCAGCCCTCCTTCTTCGAGGCCACCACCGCACTGGCGCTGGCGGCCTTCGCCCGGGCCGGGGTGGAGGTGGCGGTTCTCGAGGTAGGGCTCGGAGGGCGCCTCGACGCGGTGAACATCGTGGATCCCATTCTCACCGCCATCACCAACGTGGAGCTCGAGCACCAGGAGTGGCTGGGCGAGGATCATGCGGCCATTGCCCGGGAGAAGGCCGGGATCTTCCGTCCCGGGGTGCCGGCCTTCACGGCGGCCACCCACCCCGAGGCCCTGGCCGTCCTGGCCGAGGAGGCCGCCTCCCTCGGCCTTCCCCTGGCCCGGGTGCTGACCCCTCCTGGAACGAGCAGTCTGGAGGGGCTTCGCCCCGGGACCCAGCTCCGTCTCCGCACCCGGAGCTGGGGGGAGCTGGAGCTCCACTCCCCCCTCCTGGGCGAACACCAGAGGACCAATGTGGCGCTGGCGGTCCGGGCGCTGGAGGGGCTCCCGCCCCGCCTCATCCCCCGGCGGCAGGCCGTGGTGGACGGGGTGGCGGCGGCCCGGGTTCCGGGCCGGCTCCAGCTCGAGGTGGAGGGAGAGCGACGCATCCTCCTGGACGTGGCGCACAACCTCCCCGGCATGGAAATGCTGGCCCGTGCACTGGGGGACCTCCGTCCCCCCGGCCCCCGGGTCGGGGTGGTGGGGATCCTGGCGGACAAGCCATGGGAGGCCATGCTCCGGGCCCTCCTCCCCTCCCTCGATCACCTGGTCCTGGCGGTGCCCCCTGGCGCCCCCCCGGCGCGCCGGTGGGATCCGGAGGCGGTCCTCCAGGCACTGGG
>JBJHCB010000456.1:0-1818 GCA_050485805.1 Gemmatimonadota bacterium
GTCCTGGACGTGGAGGCCCGGACCGTCTCGTGGATGGACCCCACGGTGGACCGCGACGGGAATCCCGTCTGGTCCCCCGACGGCACCCGCATCGCCTTCACCCGGTTTCCCGCCTCCTCCACCGTCGCCAGCTTCGCCCCGGTCCGGGAGGCCCGCCCCTGGTCCATCCGGGTGGCCCAGGTGGATTCAGGAGAGGCCCGGGAGGTGTGGCGGGCCGAGGAGGGGATGGGCAGCCGCTTCTACGGGATCACCGCGGACAATCCCCTCCTCTGGGGAGAGGGGGACCGCATCGTGTTTCCGTGGGAGCGGACCGGGTGGGTCCTCCTCTACACCGTGCCGGCCTCCGGCGGTGAGGCCGCCCTCCTGACCCCGGGCGACTTCGAGGTGGAGGACGTGGCGCTCTCTCCGGATGGGCGGCACCTCTATTACAGCTCCAACCAGGACGACCTCCACCGCCGCCACCTCTGGCGGGTGGCCGTGGCGGGCGGCGCACCGGAGCCCCTCACGCCAGGGGAGGGGATCGAGTGGGACCCCACCCCCCTCAGCAACGGCGCCCTGGCCTTCCTCCGTGCCGGCCCCCGCACCCCGTCCCACGCGGTGGTGATCCCCGCCGACGAGGTGGGGCCCCGGAGCGGCGACCGGGCCCGGCCCCTTCTGGCCCAGGGTTCCCCGGGGGGAATCCCGGAGGACTTCCCGGAGTCCGCCCTCGTGGTCCCCACCAACGTCACGGTGACCGCCTCCGACGGGATGGAGGTCCCGGCCCAGCTCTTCCTTCCCCCGGATCTGGCGCCGGGGGAACGTCGCCCCGCCGTGGCCTTCTTCCACGGAGGATCCCGGCGGCAGATGCTCCTGGGGTACCACTACCGGATCTACTACCACCACACGTACGCCCTGAACCAGTACCTGGCGACCCAGGGGTACGTGGTCCTCTCGGTGAACTTCCGGAGCGGGACGGGCTACGGGCTCGAGTTCCGGGAGGCCCTGCATTACGGCGCCACCGGGGCCTCCGAGGTCCATGACCTGACCGGCGCCGGCCTCTACCTCAAGGCCCGCCCCGACGTGGACCCGGACCGGATCGGCCTCTGGGGGGGCTCCTACGGTGGGTACCTCACAGCCCAGGGATTGACCCGGTCAGCGGACCTCTGGGCCGCCGGAGTGGACATCCACGGCGTGCACGACTGGAACGTGGGGATCGCCACCTTCCGCCCCGACTACAACCCCCTGGAGGACCCCGACCAGAGCCGCCTGGCCTTCGAGTCCTCCCCCATGTCCCAGATCGACCGGTGGCGGGCCCCCGTTCTCCTCATCCACGGCGACGACGACCGGAACGTCCGCTTCGTGGAGTCGGTGACCCTGGTGGAGGCCCTCCGGGAACGGGACGTCCACGTGGAGCAGCTCGTCTTCCCCGACGAGGTCCACTCCTTCCTGGTCCACGGGAACTGGGTGCGGACCCTGGAGGCCACCGCCGACTTCTTCCATCGGATGCTGCGGGGCGGGGGATGAGAGGAACCCGGAGGCGTTCCGAACGGTATGGACGTCTGCATCTCCATCTGCATGTCCATCTGCATCTCCCGACCCGAGGTCGACGTTGCGTACCACGCTGAACCTGGATCGCGACCTCCTGCGGGAAGCGCAGGAGGTTCTGGGTGCCGGGTCCCTGACGGAGACCATCGAGGTGGCGCTCAGGCGCGTGGTGGAAGAGGGCCGGGCACGCCAGGCCTGGGAGAAGCTCCTGGAGTCGGACCTCTCCTGGGAGTCGGTGGACGACCTCCTCCACCATCGTCGGAGTCTGGGTGGCCGTACTCCTTGACACCTCCG
>JBJHCB010000457.1:0-1817 GCA_050485805.1 Gemmatimonadota bacterium
GTGCGGGAGATGATGTGGTGGAGGCCGGGTCGCCCGTTGGCCGTGGGCGGACCCTCGTAGAAGACGAAGGGGTCGCCCTGGGCGGTGGCCTCCATGGTCCTCTCGAAGAGGCCCTCCTCCCGCCACCAGGCCAGGACCTTCTCCTCCAGGGCTCGGAGGGAGGTCGGGGCGTCGGGGTAGGTGGACGGATCCGCCGAGGTCGGCGAAGGAGCGGGTGCGGTCATGTGGGGTGCAGTCGAAGAGGAAGGGGCGGGGGAACCACGGGATGGGGAACCCCTCAGCTCCCCAGAGCGCTCCCGGCATCGCGGTCCGGCTGGACCTCTTCGGCCGGGTGCACCGGAGGTTCCCCGTCGGACGCGGGGGCCTCGTCCTCCGATCCGGGGGGGGCCCCCCCCCGGCCGAAGGGGGGGGTGTCGGGGTCGGTGGGAGGAGAGGCCGGGGCCAGGGATCCCCGTCCGTAGCGGCCCCGGGTCACCTCGTCCAGGTCCACGTCGGGGACCGGGGACTGCTCCTCCCGCACGCCCAGGGCGTCCAACTCCCGTTCCAGGAGTCCCCGGTACGCCTGGAAGAAGCGGGTGCGGATCCGTTCCAGCTCCCGCACCTCCTGGCGACGGTGCTCCACCTCCCGGAGGATCTCCCGCTCCGTGGTCCGGGCCTCCTCCAGGAGGTCCTCGCGGATCCGACGTCCCTCCTCCTCCGCCTCCCTCCGCAGGAGGTCCGCCTCCCGCCGCGCCTGGTCCTGGATCTCCTCCCGGAGGGACTGGGCGGTGACCAGGGCCTCCTGGACGGCCCGCTCCCTCCCCTCCTGGGTGGTCACCCGTTCCTCCAGGGCATCGCTTCGCTCCCGGAGCGCCAGATTCTCCCGGACCAGGACCTCCAGGCGTTCCGCCACCAGCTCCAGGAAGGAGTCCACCTCGGCGGGGTCGTACCCCCGCATCCCCTTCCGGAAGTCCCCCCGCTTCTTCCGCACGTCCAGCGGCGTGAGATCGATCATCCGCCCCGTTCTCCGAAGAGTGCCGTCCCCAGCCGGACCATGGTGCTCCCCTCCTCCACGGCCAGGGTGTAGTCGTTGGACATCCCCATGGAGAGCTCCCGTCCCGTCCATCCCGGCAGCTCGCGGAGAAGGCGCTCCCGGAGTTCCCGGAGTCCGCGGAAGGTGCGTCGCAGGAGATCCTCGTCGTCGCTGAAGGGCGCCATGGTCATGAGCCCCCGGGGATCCAGGCTTCCCAACTCCAGGATGGCCCCGGCCGCCTCCAGCGCCTCGTCGGGAGCGAATCCGGTCTTCGCCTGCTCCCCCGAGGTGTTCACCTGGAGGAGGACCGGGAGGACGGGCTCCCCCTCCTCCCGGGTGCGCTCGAGGCGCTGGGCCAGGCGAAGGGAGTCCACCGAATGGAGAAGGGCCACCCGCCCCCGTACCCATGGCGCCTGCCGACGCTGGAGCCGACCCACCATGTGCCAGCGGCATCGTCCGGGTCCCACCGAGGAGAGGCGCGCCTCCAGGCCCTCCACCCGGTTCTCCGCCAGGTCCTGCAGGCCGGCCTCCAGGGCCGCCTCCACCACCGGGAGGGGCTGTTCCTTGGTCACCGCGACGATGCGGACATCCCCGGGGTCCCGTCCGGCGCGGTGGGCCGCCCGGGCGATGGACTCGCGCACCTCGGCGAGGTTCCGGTCCAGGGTGCTCAGAAGTCGGGTTTCGGCCATGGCTCCCTATCATACCCACTGGCGGGAGGAGAAGAAACGGGTGGACCCATCCTTCCCCATGGGATCCCACACGACGAGGGCCCCGTCGGGGGGGGGTAAGGACCACCCGGGCCCCG
>JBJHCB010000458.1:0-1803 GCA_050485805.1 Gemmatimonadota bacterium
CTGGAGCTGGGAAAGGGGTTCGTTCCCGTGCGGAAGCAGGGGCGCCTGCCCCTGGCGGGGGCTGCCGCCGCCTACGAACTGGAATACGGGTCCGACGTCCTGGAGGCGCAGTCCGGAGCGGTGGAGGCCGGGGAGCGGATCCTCCTGGTGGACGACCTGCTGGCCACCGGGGGCACGGCCCGGGCGGCGGGCACGCTCCTGGGGGAGCTGGGGGCGGAGGTGGTGGGCGCCGCCTTCGTGGTGGAGCTGGCCGGCATGAACGGCCGGGGTCGACTGGGGACCGTGGCCGTGGCCTCCCTGGTGCGGTACCCCTGAGCCGATCCGGCCGGGCCTCTCCCGGGGATCGGTCGGCCGCGGGATCCGGCAGCAGTTCAGTCCCGCCCGGGATCCGCCAGCGGATCCGGGGGTCCCGGCGCCCGCGGGCGATCCGGCTTGCGCCTCACGGCCCGGGCCGGGATCCCCACGTGGACGTGATGGGGCTCGGTGTCCTTCGTGGCCATGGCCATGGCCCCCACCATGGAGTCCTCGGCCACGTGCACCCCCGCCAGGATGGTGGCGTGGTAGGTGATCCGCACACCCTTCCCCAGGACGGTGGTGGGGGTGGTCACGTCCTTCGGGTCCACGATGTCGTGGCTGTGGGAGTACACGTTGGCGAAGTCCGAGATGGAGGCGCCGTCGTGGATCTGGATCCCTCCCCGGTCGTCCAGGAGGACGTGGCGATGGACCACCACGTCGTCCCCCACCTCCAGATTGTATCCGAAGGAAAGCTTCACGAAGTGGAAGGCCTTGAAGTTCCGGCCACAGCGCCGGAAGATCCGCTGGGCCAGGATCCGACGGAAGCGGATGCCCAGGTGCACGTTCTCCCCCAGGGGGCTCTTGTCGAACATCTCCCAGAGCCAGATGAGGGGCTTGACCCGGGCGTAGCGTTCCGGGTCGATCTCGTGGTAGTACTCGGGCTCCAGGGTGATATTCCGGGGGTCCATCTGGAGGAGGGCCATTCGTGCCCCCGCAGGGAGCTCCGACGGGTCCCGGTGGGCGAGGTCGGGGTAGTAGATCTCGGTGAGCACCCTCCGACAGAGCTCGTTCCGATCGCAGTCGGGGCGGCGGAGCTCCCGGTCCAGCTCCTGGAGCCAGGCGTCGTAGGCCGCGTCCACGTCGGCCGGGAGGGGCACGGGACGGAGGGGGTAGAGGGGCATCTTCGGTGGATCCGGGGTGGCGGGTCGAAGGACCGTGGAACCAGTTCTGCATCAAGGTAATGCGGACCACGCGAAAGGTAACCCGGGAGGGAAAATGCACGACGCGCTGCGGCGACGCATCCTGAGGAGACTGGACACCCTGCCCGAGGCCCAGCTCTACCAGGTGCTGGACTTCATCGAGTTCATGGAATCGAAATACAACCGGGGCGTCCCGGAGGAAGCCACCACCCTCCAGCGGTTGGCCGAGCGCCTGGAGGACGGGCTCCGGAAGGGACGCGTGAGCCCCACGAACCTGCGCGAGGCCTTCCAGCTCATCGCCTCGGCGGACCGGGTGCTCTCTTCGGTCTCCAGTGCCGGGAAGCAGCTCCTCCAGGAGCTGCAGGAGCCGGGGGAGGGGCGCTTCCCCCGGGACGAGGGTCCGCGCAGCCCGGGGAACCCCGGGGACCCCGGGCTCCGCGGCGGACGGGAGTCCGGCCCGGGGGCGACCCCCGACCCCTCCCCCCCTGCACCCGCCGAAGACCCGGATTGACCCGCTCCCCTCCCGGAGCCCCTGACCCGGGTTGACACCCCCCGGCGGGCTCGGATAGAGTGTTCCATGAGTTCGGTC
>JBJHCB010000459.1:0-1798 GCA_050485805.1 Gemmatimonadota bacterium
ATCGACCGGACCGCCCGGGAGGTCTTCGGGGCCTCCCTCCAGGAGCTCCACGCCCAGTGGGTGGACGAGGTCACCCGGGAGGCCCGGTCCCTGGAGGCGGCGGTCCAGGGCAGGGGAATCGGCCCCCGGCCGGAGCCCCTCACCCGCGGGGCGCGCCAGGCCCTCTACCCCGCCTTCCACCCGGTGGATGGCCGACTCGCCTTCACCCGATCCGACGCCCGCTCCGAACCGGCCCTCCTGGTGGTGGAGGGGGTGGACGGGCTCCGGAACGGAGGGGACGGGGCGGTCCGGGAGCGCCGCCGTCTCCATGCGTCGGCCCCCCCGTCCTGGGGGCCCGACGGGTCTCTTTGGATCCCCCAGCTCGAGTTCACCGACCGCTACCGGATCCGGGGAGAGCTCTGGCGGGTGGGGGAGGGGGGGGAGCGGGACCGGCTGGCCCAAGGGGGACGGATCGTGGCGGTGGACATGCATCCGGCGGGCGAGGGGCTGGTGGCGGTGGTGGAGGCCCCGGGAACGAACCGCCTCGTCCCCCAGACCCCCGGCGGGGACGAGTCACGGGAGCTCGCTCCCCCCGAGCCCGGGGTACACTGGGCCCATCCACGGTGGTCCCCGGACGGGAGGACCATCGCCGTGGTCCGCTGGCGGGCTGGTGGCTGGTGGGCCGTGACGGTGCTGGACGGGAGCGGAGAGGGGGGGCTCCAGGTGGTGGAGGAGGGGCGGGCCCCCCTCACCGGCCCCGCCTGGGGCCCGGGGGGGGAGACCCTCCTCTGGAGCTCGGAGCGCTCGGGCGTCCGGAACCTCTACGGTGTGCGTCGGGAACCGGGTTCGGGGGGCTTCGGCCCCCTTCGACAGGTGACGGACCTGGTGACTGCGGCGGCCTTCCCGGCGGTCTCCCCCGACGGCCGGGACCTGGTCTTCTCCCATCTCGGAGCCACGGGGTGGGACCTTGCCAGGATCCCCTACGCCCCCGAGGCGTGGTTCGATCCCCTTCCCGAGGATCCGGGGATGGCCGATCCGGGGAGGGGCGCCATGACGGAGGGGCACCTCCGGGCGTCGCCGGGGGAGGTCGGCCCCTGGTCCCCCGCGTCGACGCTGCGCCCCCGGCACTGGGAGCCCGTCTGGCGGGAGCGGGAGGAGCTGGCCGGGGTGACGGTGCTCCCCGTGGCGCTGGGGGTGTCCTCGGGGGCGGTGGACGCCGTGGGGCGGAACCGCTGGTCCGGCTGGCTCCTGGCCCCGGTGGGGGATCCGGGCCGTCGGTGGGAGGGGGGAGGGGTGTGGAGTTGGGGGGGGCTCGGGAATCCCATCCTCACCGCTTCCGGGGAGCAGGCGTGGGAGACCCTGGGGGTGCTCCGGGTGCAACCGGAGGGGACACCCGAGCGGAATCTGTTTGCCGTGGCCCGGGAGCGGTCGGCGGGGGTGGCGGCCCAGCTCACCCGCCCCGGGTTCCGCAGGGGCGGAAGTGCGTCCCTGGGGCTCCGGGGGATCCGTCAGGATCGCCTCCTCCTGGAGGCCGACGGGGAGGAGGCCCGGGGGGTGGCCCTGGTCCGCCCGTCCCGGGATCTGGGGGAGGCCACCCTGACCCTGGGGGTGTCCTCGGTCCGGGGATACCCCTTCTCCATCTCCCCCCAGGAGGGACTCGCCGCCACCCTCCGCTTCCGGGGGCGGAGGGATCTGTCGGTGGCCGACACCCTCCGGGGGGTGGCGGGGCAGGACGCCGGGTACCGGGATGCCGTGGGGGTGGCCCGGGCCTTCCTTCCCCTTCCCACGGCGGGCTTCTCCCCGGCCATCCTGGCCGTGC
>JBJHCB010000460.1:0-1798 GCA_050485805.1 Gemmatimonadota bacterium
CGTTGTACCAGGCGCTGAAATCCTCGGCCCTGGGGGTCAGTCCCTTGTCGTCGGCCATGCTCGTCCGTGTTCCGATTCGTGGGGTGTCGATGGGAGGGGGGTCAGCCCTGCCCGGGATCCCCGGGGGGGTCCTGCTTCCCGGGAGGGCGCTTCCGGACCCGCTCCCGGGCCTCCTTCCCGAAGACCACGAAGGCCGGGATCACCAGGAGGAGGACGGAGAGGACGGCCCAGGTGAGGCGGAAGGGGAGGGCCGTTCCCACGCTCAGGATCCAGGCCACCAGGGCCCCGCCCCCGAGGGCCATCCCCGTGGCGAAGAAGAGGATCACCCACTCCAGCGCGTCCAGGCGCCGGATGGCCTTCTCCATCTCCTCCCGGGTCCCCTTGAAGGGATCGTCGTCCGGCGGGCCTCCACTCCACCCCATCCCTCAGGCCCCGGCGGGGTCGGGGACCCGGAGGCCGGGGGCCAGGGCGTCCAGCCTCACCTCCCGCTCGCTCCCGTCGGCCATGGTGCGGAGCACCGCAGCGCCCCGGGCCACCTCGTCGGGCCCCAGGACCAGGACCTCCCGGGCCCCCTCGGCGGAGGCGGCCTGGAACTGCTTCCGGACGGCCAGGGGGCGGAGGGGGGTCACCACCGAGCGGCCTTCCGCCCGGAGCTGGCCGGCCAGCCGGCGGGCCAGGGGCCGGAGCTCCTCTCCGATGGTGACGATGAAGAGGTCCACCTCCCGGGTCCAGGGGGGGGCCAGCCCCCGCTCCTTCAAGAGCTCGGAGAGGACCACGTCCCCCATTCCGAAACCCACCGCCGGCAGGGGATCGCCCCCCACCCGCTCCAGGAGGGCGTCGTAGCGTCCCCCCCCCGAGATGGCCCGGAACTCCCCCTTCCGGTCGAAGAGCTCGAAGACGATCCCCGTGTAGTAGGCGAGCCCCCGGACGATGGTGAGGTCGAACTCCACGAAGGCCCCGAACCCCAGCTCCTCCATCACCTGGAGGAAGGCCTCCACCTCGTCCAGGGCCTCCGCCACCCGGGGATCGCCCCCGAAGGCCAGCCGCACCGCCTCGATCCCCGGGGTGTCGAAGAGGGCCAGGACCTTCTCTCCGGCCTCCCGGGGGACCCCGGCCTCCTCCCCCAGCCGGTCCAGGATCCGGTCCCGCCCCTCCCGCTCCACCTTGTCCACGATGGCGTAGGCGGTGAGGAGGCGCTCTTCGGGCACTCCCGCGCTCCGGAGGAGGGCCGCCAGGAGCCGGCGGTCCGACACCCGGGCCCGGACGTCGGAGGCGTCCAGCCCCAGCTCCCGCAGGGCGTCCAGGGCCACCGCCAGGACCTCGGCGTCGCCCTCCACCCCCTCCTCCCCCATGAGGTCCACATTCCACTGGAAGTGCTCCCGGAGCCGCCCCCGCTGGGCCCGCTCGTAGCGGAAGAGCTGGGGGATGGAGAACCACCGGATGGGCTTCGGCAGGGATCGGCTCCGCTCCGAGAGGATGCGGGCCAGGGAGGGGGTCATCTCCGGGCGGAGGGCCACCTGCCGCCCCCCCTTGTCCTCGAAGGCATAGAGCTGCCCCACGATCTCGTCGCCGCTCTTCTCCGTGTAGAGGGCGAGCTCCTCCAGGGGGGGGCCGTCGTACTCCTGGAAGCCGTACCGGCGGGCCACCGTCCGCCACACCCGGAAGAGGTGATCCCGGAGGGCCAGCTCCTCGGGGGGGAAGTCCCGAAATCCGCGTAACGCCTTGAATTTCTGAGCTTTCGACATAGGCGAATCTACCCGGACCGGGGAGCCGGGGGCAAGGCTTCGGCGGGGATCCG
>JBJHCB010000461.1:0-1794 GCA_050485805.1 Gemmatimonadota bacterium
TCCTGGAGCCAGGAGGTCCCGGAGTAGGTGAGGAAGAACTTGGAGTACTGCCCGGTGAAGTCCTCGTGGTGGAGATGCAGCCAGTCGTACTCGGACAGGCGTCCCTCCAGGACGTCCCCGTCCCAGACCGTCGCGTAGGGGATGCCGGCGTACTCCAGGGCCAGGGTCACGGCGTCATCCCAGGGGGGCGTGTTGGGCGGGGTGTAGACGGCGATGCGGGGCGCCGTCTCCAGGGGGACGGCGTCCATGTTCCCGTTCTGGATGGTCGCCCGGATCCGGGCCACCTCGCCGCCGTCCACGGCCTGATAGGAGACCCCGCGGAGCGCCGCCTCCCGGCGGACCCGCTCCCGGTCCGGGAGGAGGAAGCTCCCCCCCCGGTAGTTCAGCAGCCATTCCCCCTCCTCCCCCGCCTCCAGCACCGAATAGGTGAGGCCGTAGGCCCGGAGGTGGTTCGTCTGGCTCCGGTCCATGGGCACCAGGAGGTACTGGGCCGCGGCCGCCCCCGGGAGGAGGGGGACCAGAAGGGCCAGGAGGATCAGGGACAGGAGGGAGAAGGGGAGCCCCCAGGGTCTCCCGCGCCCTCCTGCCCACGCCCGCACTCCCACACCCGTCTCCCCCGGAACGCCACCTTCCCCCCACATGATCGCCTCCCTCATGGAATCCTCATCCAACCGTCCCCGTGCCCCCTTCCCCCGCCCCCCGGGCCGCCTCCTGGCGGAGCCTCCGCGCCTCCGGCGCCAGGGGATGGTTGGGGCGACGGACCAGGAGGCCCTCCAGGAGCTCGAAGGCCTCCTCCCGGGCCCCCGCCCCGCCCTGGTGGAGGAGGTGGCGGGCCAGCTCCACCTGGGCCTCCGGGGCCTCCAGGGCGTCGGGCCACTCCTGGAGAAGCCGGCGGCGGAGCTCCACCGCCCGGTCCGGGGTGCCGTCCGCCGCCAGGTGGGCGGCCAGGGCCACCAGGGGAGCCCGGTCCTCCTCGGGAAGCCCTGCGTCGCTCGCCCCATCGATGCCTCCATCGACGCCCTCCAGGAGGAGCCCTACCCCGGAGGCGGCGTCCCGGTCGTCGGCCCGCACCACCGCCCGGGCGGCGAGGACCCCCGCCTCGAGCCCCGTCCGCTCCACCGTGGCCATGAGCTGGACCCAGAGGGTGGACCGATCGGTGGGGAGGGAGATGGCCCGGGCCGCCACGGCCTGGAGCCCCTCCGCCCGGGTGCCCTCGGCGGAGAGGAGACGGATCACCTCCTCCGGGGAGGGGACCGTGTCGGGGGCGGCCGGAGGGGGCAGGGCCGCCCGGAGATCCGGCTCCTGGCCCGGCTCCTGGCCCGGCGCCTCGCCCGAAACCGCCAGGAGGATCGCCCCGGCCCACAGGAGGGCGAACCCCGCCCACCCCGTCCTCACGACCCCCCTCATGACCCGCCTCCCGGGGAGGAAGGAGGGGTCGAGCCCCCGTTCCCCCGGTTCAGCCGGTCGAAGTAGTCCAGGACCAGGCGCCGCTCCGCCGGGGAGAGGGCCTCCAGCGCCTCGGCGGACGGGAGGGGGAGGTCGGTCCCCTGCAGGAGGTCCCCGGGCAGGGCACGCACCGGGGGACGATCCACCGGACCCGCCGGGGACCCTTCCCGACGCTCGGTGGGGCCGTCCCGCTCCAGGGTCCGCCCGGCGGTGAGGAGGCGCTCCAGGAGCTCCTCCTGGCGCCGGAGGGTCTCCTCCTGGATCCGCTCCCCCCGCAGGCTCTCGGCGATCTCCCGGGCCTCCTCCGCCATGGCCTCCAGGTCCCCCGCCACGCTCTCCCCCTGGGGA
>JBJHCB010000462.1:0-1784 GCA_050485805.1 Gemmatimonadota bacterium
CCTCCACCTGGGCGAAGTCGGTGTTCACCGTGAAGTCCAGGCTCAGGCTCTGGGTGATCCCGAACTTGGCGTCGCCCCCCACCTCCCAGGGGTACTCCACCCCGGGACCGGCCTGGGGGATGCGCTGGGCGGCGCTCAGGACGTAGGGGGTCACCGTCATGACCCTCCGGGGCGGAGGCGCCACCTCCTCCAGGAGCCCGGCATACTCCAGGCGGTAGAGGTTGAACTGACGGGGGACGGGGGCCCACACGGACTGTTCGTTCTTCCGCCCGATGTACCGGGACATGTTGAGCCCCCAGCTCTGCGCCTCCTGGGCGCCGTACCGGAGGGTGGAGAAGGGGATCCGGAACTCGGCGTACCACCCTTCGTCGTCCCGGGAGGTGGCCACGGTCCAGCTCCCGTCCCAGTCCGTGCTCACCGAGCCCCCCCGCACCTGCCCGTCGAACTCGATTCCCGCCGGGTTGGTGCCGAAGGCGAACCCGCTCTGGGTGTCCCGGAAGGTGTCCAGCACCAGCAGAAACGCATCGGACTGCCGGAGGTTGGCGTTTCGCCTCCGCTCCCCCATGACGATGCGGTGCGGCTCCGAGTCATAGAGCCATACCCCCACGTACAGGGCCCCGTCGTCCTGGAGGAGGCGGACCTCGGTCCGCTCCGTGGCCGGCAGTCCCTCCAGGGGCTCCTGCTGTACGAATCCCGTCAGGATCTGCCCCTCCTGCCAGATGGCCTTGGTCAGATCGCCGTCGATGATGGGGCCCACCTCCACCCGGGTGGCGGAGGCCACCAGGGGCGCGGAGGCGAGATCCCCCCCCTGCTCCTGTGCCTGGAGACCTTCCGGGGCGAAGGCGAGGAGGAGGATCAGGAGGCCGGCGGCGGACCGGAGGGTGGAGGGCCTGGCTTGCATTCGCTTCGTCACCGGGTCAGGAGTGGCGTGGAAGGGGGGTCGGGGCGGGGTGCATGGGGTGGGTCCGGGCGCCTGGGCGCTGGGCCCCGGCGCGTCACCGGTGGGCCGGGACGCGTCCATACGCTCTCTGAAAGAGACACGCGAGACTCCGATTCCGTTTGGCGGAGCCCCACTCCGCTACGCGAGCGGCCCGCCCGTCCGCTCCCACACCGGCCGGGGGACGCCGTCCTCCACCCGGTAGAAGCCCAGATCCTTCGCCAGGCGGAGCTTGGCGATGTAGGCGATCTGCCCGGTGTGCATGGAGAAATGCTCCACGGCATGATAGATGGCGCCGAGAGCCGTGGTCTGCCGCCCCTGGATGGTGCGGGGAGCCAGGAGTTCCGCGGTGGGCAGGTCCCGGAGCGTCCGGTCGGCGTCGGCCACGGTGGCCTCCAGCCGGGCCAGGAGGTCGGCGGCAGGGAGGGGGTCCCGGCGGTCGAACTCGGCCTGGCGCTCCCGGTCGTCGGGGAGTCCCCCCACCCCGCAGACCACCCACTGCCGGAGGTTCCCCGCCAGGTGGAGCACGAGGTTCCCGATGCTGTTGGAGGCCTCGTTGGGGCGCCACCAGAGCTCCTCCTCCGGGAGCTGCTCCACGGCGCCCCGGATCCGGGGGAGGAACTCCTGGGTGAGGTACGTCCGGGAATGCTCGACGAAGGTCCGTCCGATGTCCGACATGGGCTCCGGGGGGTGGTGGGGGGAGGAGGAGGAGCGGGACAGAGCCACAGGTAGGTCCGCTCCCACGGTTGCGCCAGTCTCCGGCGCGGACGATCCTCCGGGGGATCTCGGCGTTCCGCACCCGCACCCGCCCCCCCACCCCTTTCCGCCTTGGTCATGGCCCCAGGAC
>JBJHCB010000463.1:0-1780 GCA_050485805.1 Gemmatimonadota bacterium
GGACTTCTTCGTGAACTGGGCCGACTTCCCCTCCCTCCTCCCCCTTCCCGGGGGGGACCTGGTGGCCCACTGGCTGCAGCGGAGCGGGCCGGGGACCTTCCACTACGACGTGGTGCTCTCCCGCTCCCGGGACGGCGGGGCGACGTGGAGCGAAGGGTTCCGCCCCCACCGGGACGGCACCCTGAGCGAGCACGGGTTCGTGAGCCTGGTTCCCTGGGAGGCGCCGGACGGAGGGGAGGGCGTGGCCGCCGTCTGGCTGGATGGCCGGAAATACGAGTCGCAGCCGGAAAACCCGGAGATGACCCTCCGCTTCACCACCCTGGGATCGGGGTCGGACGCCAGCGACCTGGGACCCGAGGTACTCCTGGACGGCCGGGTGTGCGACTGCTGCCAGACCTCCGCGGCCCGTACGGACGAGGGGCTCGTGGTGGTGTACCGGGACCGCTCCCCCGAGGAGGTGCGCGACATCTCGGTGGTCCGGATGGAAGACGGAGCCTGGTCGGAGCCGGCGCCGGTCCACGAGGATGGGTGGACCATTCCCGCGTGCCCGGTGAACGGACCCATGGTGGTGGCGGAAGGGCAGGACGTGGCGGTGGCCTGGTTCACCGCCGCCCAGGATCGACCCCGGGTCCACCTGGCCTTCTCCAGGGACGGGGGACGGAGCTTCTCCGCCCCGGTGCGGGTGGACGACGGCGACCCCGCCGGGCGGGTGGCGCTGGTCTTCCTGGCTCCCTCCACCGCCGGGGAGGGCGGGGATGTCCTGGTTTCCTGGTTGGAACGGGTGGACGGCGCCGCCGAGGTGCGGGTTCGCCGGGTCACGCCGGATGGAGCCCGGAGTGGGGCCCGGACGGTGGCTGTCTCCACCGAGGCCCGGGCCAGTGGCTTTCCCCGGATGGTGCGGGCCGGTGACCACCTGATTCTCGCCTGGACCGAGCCGGCGCAGGAGGGGAGGTCGGACTCCCGGGTCCGGGTGGCCTCCGCTCCTCTCCGGAGCGCCCCGTGAGGAGGGTTCGGCGGTGAGGGCTCCGGGGGAGGCCGGGGTGCCGGCGCCGGCGGCCCGCGCGCGCGTCCCGGTGCGGGATGGGGCCGGGGGGCTCCGGACGACCCTCCTCACGGCCCTGGGTCTCGCCGGCCTGTGGGGGTGCGGGGCCGACTTCCAGCCTCCGGCGGCCCCGGGGCAGCCTGCCCCGGAGTACCACGCCGAGACCCTGGACGGGCTCCCCTTCGCCCTGGCCGAGTTCCAGGGGGACGTGGTCCTCCTGAACATCTGGGCCACCTGGTGCCCCCCCTGCCGGATCGAGATGCCGGAGCTCCAGCAGCTCCACCGGGAACTGGCTTCCCGGGGACTCCGGGTGGTGGGGGTGAGCGTGGATGCCGCCGGCTCCGAACGGGCGATCCGGACCTTCCTCGATCAGCTTGGAATCGACTTCCTCATCGTCCGGGATCCAGCCGAGCGGGTGTCCACCCTGTTCGGTGCCTACGGGGTACCCCTCTCCGTCCTGGTGGACCGGGACGGGGTGATCCGTTGGCGGCACCTGGGCCCCATCACCGCGGAGGACCCCGGCCTGCGGAGCGCCCTGGAGGAGACCCTGGGGGAATCGCCGCTCCAGGGGCGTTGACCCGGGGGCGTTGACCCCGGGGGCGATGTGACCCGGGGCGGGTGCCGGGTGCCCTACTCCTCCGCCTGCTGCTCCGACCGCCACATCACCATCTGGCGGGTGCCGGAGGAGTTCTCCTCCACCCGGACGGTGAGAATGTCCCCCTCCTCGATACCCAGATC
>JBJHCB010000464.1:0-1769 GCA_050485805.1 Gemmatimonadota bacterium
GGATACAGCTCCTCGAGGCGGCGGTAGATCTCGTCCGCCCGCTCCCGCATCCGGGTCAGGCTCTCCCGTGGCATGGGCTCCGTGGGTGAAGGTGGGGGATGGGGGTGGGCCGGGTGGCGTCGGAGAGGGCCTTCGGCCCCATGCATCTCCGTCTCACGCCCCCAGGCGGATCCGGCGGAAGGGGAGGCGGGACGGGGCCTCCCCTGGCGAGGGGGTGGGGGGCGTGGGCGCGGGAGCGGGCGGCGCAGGACCCTCCGGGGGGCCCAGGGCGTCCTCTGCCGTCACCGCGTGGGCCAGGATCCGAGCGGCCAATTTCACCAGCTCTCCGGCGGTCTCCACCGAGTAGAGGCGGTCCAGCTCGCCCCCGGGGAGGGTGGTGGCAAAGTCCTCGCCCTCGGCCCGCCCCGCCCGGGTCAGCCAGCCCCGGATCTCCCCGCCCTGGAGCGGAGGGACCGGAAGCACCGAGAAGCCCGGCCGGTCCCCCCGGATCCCGGACACGGCCAGGAGATCCACGGTCCCGGAGGGACTCCGGGTCCAGAAGAGACCATCCAGGGCCTCCGGGGGAGCCCCGTCTCCCCCCGGACGGGCCCAGACCAGGTGTCGGGGGAGCTGGAGATACCCCGACGGGGAGGGGAAGCCCCCCGTCCAGTCACCCGGGGCCGCATCCGCCTCCAAGAGGTACCGGAGGGTGGCGATCTCCACCAGGTAGGCGGGGGTCCCGGCCGCATGGAAATGGAAGGCCTGGAAGAGGAACGGGCCAAAGGTGGGGACCAGGGCTTCCGGGGGGGCACCCCCTGCCAACTCCCGCAGGATGCGTCCCACCTGGGCCAGCATCAGGAACGCGCCGGAATCCCCCGGGTCCACGGCCCGGCCGGCCGCCTCCTCCCGGATCTCCCGGAAGAGCCCCTCGGCGCCTCCGCCGTCGGGGAAGACCAGCTCGTACGGGGTGACGCGAAGGGGGTGATCCCGGCCTTCGCCAGGGGCGCTCACGACGGTTCCTCCTGGGCTGCGGCCCCTTCGTCGGGCCCCGGGGGTCCTCCAGCCGCCCGACCCGGAGCGCCGTCCAGGGCCCCCGGGCTCCCGGGGGCGTCCCCCACCCGCACCGGCTCCGCCTCCGACTCCACCAGGTCCAACTCCTCCTTCCGGAAGAACCGTCGTACCCGGTCCAGGAGAGGCCGCTCCCGGACCAGGACGAGCTGCACCCACCCTCCCCCGGCGTTCATCCCATGGAGCCAGACGTACTGCAGGTCCCCCGGGTCTGCGGGAAAGGGGATGGACCAACGGGCTCCGTCCCACGCGAACTCCACCGCATCCCCCGTCCCGAGCGCGCCCTCTCGCCACCGCCGTTCGATGTACACGTCGTATTCGATGCGGTAGACGTCCTGGGCCAGGGGGAGCCCGTACTGGAAGTACCAGGGGTCGAAGGTCTCTCCCTGTCCCCGCTTGTAGCTCTCCTCCATGGCGTAGTCGAGCCCTTCCAGGGCGTCGTCCTCCGCCAGGAACTCCAGGTGGTGCCGGAGCTCGTGGGTGATGGTCTCCCAGAGTTCCTCCTCCCAGTCGAAGGCCGGGTTCCGCTCAGCCACCTCCCGGAAGGAGCCATGGTAGATGGCCAGGATGGAGCGGGTGGTTTCCGGCCCCATGTACCCGGAGGGGTAGGGCTCGGTGAAGCACATCCCCAGGGTGAAGTAGTCGGGGTGGTCCGGGTGGGCCTCGGTCTCCCGCTTCACCACCATCCCGTCGATCCCCTCCTTGTACTCGGGGGGGATCTC
>JBJHCB010000465.1:0-1752 GCA_050485805.1 Gemmatimonadota bacterium
CCTGGGCACGGAGGTGGCCGTCCGCCGCTTCCTCCCCCAGACCACCGTCTTCGACCACGCCCCGGCGGACACCACCATCTCCCGCTACCTCCGCTTCGACCCGGCGACCCTGGGTGCCAACCCGCCCGAGGTGGCCGCCGAGACCCTGCGCATCCGGGTGGTGGCCCTGGATGCGTCGGGGACCGAGGCCCGGGCGGATCGCCTCACCCAGCTCCGGCACGACGTGAACCCGCCGCAGGTCACCATCCTGGACTATTCCCAGGACCAGGTGGTGAATCCGGCCGGCATCGACACCGTTCGGGTGCGGGTGGCGGACAACCTGGGCCTCGTCCGCACCGGGGTCCGCTTCGTGACCCTCGAGGCCCAGCAGATCACCGGGAGCGCCGCCGACGGCAACCTGTCCGTCCAGATCCTGGCGGGTCCCCTGGACTTCTTCCCCCAGGATCCGCCCATCGTGCAGGCCCGGACCCTGGTCGGCGTACTGGGCCCCATCCCGGGCTCCGGCGCTCCCCGTGGGGCCTACTACCTCATCGCCACCGCCCGGGACGGCGCCGGGAACGTGGCGGCCGACACGGTTCGCCTCTTCCGGGATCCGCCCCCCGGCGGGGTGTCCGCTCCGGGGGGCTTCGGCACCGCCCTGGAGCCATGGAGGACCCTGGGAGGCGCCGGGGATGGGGCCGGGGGGGCAGGGGGTTCCACAGGGAGTGGGTCCCCCGGGCCCGGGGCGCCCCCCTTCCGGTGATCTCCCGCCATTCCCCCGTGGACCCCAGGGGCCGCCCGGTCTGGACACGCTCCGGACCGGGCGTCACCTTTTGGTCCGTTCCCCCCGGGGCTCCTCCCGTCCCTCCCCCTTCCGTCGCGCACCCTCCCCATGAGCTTCCTTCGCCTTCTCTCCTTCCGCACGGCCGGCGAGTCCCATGGGAAGGGCCTCACGGCCCTCCTGGAGGGGATCCCCGCAGGCCTTTCCCTGGAGATGGAGCGGGACGTGGATCCGGAGTTGGCCCGGCGCCAGCAGGGGCATGGGCGGGGACGCCGGATGCAGATCGAGTCCGATCGGGTGGACCTCCTGGCGGGCGTCCGTCTTGGAGAGACGCTGGGCTCTCCCCTCTCCATGGTGATCTGGAACCGGGACTGGGAGAACTGGACGGTGGCCATGAGCCACCTCCCCCCGGATCCCGAGGGGAATCCCGGGGCGCTCCGCGCCATGTACCTTCCCCGGCCCGGGCACGCGGATCTGGTGGGGGTCCTCAAGTACCATCGCAGGGACACCCGGGACATCCTGGAGCGGGCCTCGGCCCGGGAGACGGCGGCCCGGGTGGCATGCGGCGCCGTGGCCAAGCGGCTCCTTGGGGAGTTCGGGATCCAGGTGGGCTCCTTCGTCCGGTCCATCGGGGAGGTGGAGGCCCGGGACCCCGACCCCTTCCCCGCAGAGTTGAACGAAGCGTCCGACGCCTCTCCGGTCCGCACCCTGGACCCGGAGGCGGAGACCGCCATGATCCGGGCCATCGATGAGGCAAAGGCGGCCGGGGACACCCTGGGAGGGACCTTCGAGGTGGTGGCCACGGGGGTCCCGGTGGGCCTGGGGAGTCACGTGGCCTGGGATCGGAAGCTGGACGGGAGGCTGGCCGGCGCCCTCATGAGCATCCAGGCCATCAAGGGAGTGGAGGTCGGGTTGGGGTTCGAGGCCGCCCGACGACCCGGCTCCCGGGTCCACGATGGGATCCTCCGGGACGACGAGGACCTCCTCACCGG
>JBJHCB010000466.1:0-1749 GCA_050485805.1 Gemmatimonadota bacterium
GTGCTGCTCCCGCCGCCACGGCGCGTCCCCGTCGGCGTAGAGGAGGAGGATCGGTGGGGCATCCCCACGGAGGTGGGTGTGCGGGGAGGCCTCGATCCAGGTCGCAGGGTCGTTGCCCCAGACGTATTCCGGACGGTCGGGCGCCACCTCGTCCACATAGAAGAACCCGCTCACGGGGATGGCCCCCCGCAGGGCCCCCGGAGGGACGCCCGCCTCCTCCAGGAACCGGAGGTCGGTGGCCAGAAGGCCGGTGAGATAGCCCCCTGCGGAATGCCCCATGAGGAAGAGCGCGTCAGGGTCTCCGCCGTACGCCCCGATGTTGGCTCGGACCCAGGCCAGCGCTCGGGCCACGTCCCGAGCATGTTCCGGGTGGGATACGGCGGGGGACAGACGGTAATTCATCACCACGGTCCCCACGCCGGCCCCGGCGAAGCGGCGCCCGATGTGCTCCTCCTCTCCCTTCCCGCCCTGCACCAGACCTCCTCCGTGGAGCGACACCAGGACGGGGAAGCCGTCGGGGCGCTCCGGAAGGTAGAGGTCCAGGAGCCCGCGGCCGTCCTCGTATCCGGGGCCCTGGGCGTAGGGGAGATCCCGGACCTCACGGATCGGGGGCTCCTGGCCCAAGAGGGGCTCCCAGGGGGCCAGGACCAGAATGGAGAGGGCGACGGCGGCGAGGAACCCAGGGAGGGGCACAGGCAGGGGGGAACGAAAGGGGACGGGCGGGGACATGGCGCTCCACCTCCGGGCGTGGGGGGCCGGGATCCGGGGACGACCGGGTGACCCGAGCGGGATCGAACAGGAGTCCGGAGTCCTGGGGGAAGGTATCCGGCCCGGAGGGCGGACACAAAGAACCGGAAACGGCGAAGGATGGGCGCCGGCGCGGGCGGCGAGCTTCGGGCCGGCATCCCCGCCCGGTGGGCGAGGACCCCGCCAGTGGCTCAGGGGGAGGGCCGCGTGGCGGAGCCCGTCCGGGCCATCCGCGCCTCCAGTGCCCCGGCGAGACCCGTCCCCTTCCGCGCCTCCGCCTCCCGGATGGAGCGCTCCGCCGCCCAGCGTCGGGTCCGACCCAGGTCGGCCGTCCGGGAGACGTGCACATAGTGCACCGCGACACCGCCCGGGATGGCCACGGCCGTCTTGAGGCTCTCCTTGAGGTACACCACCTGGCGCGGCCCCGGGTCCGGGTTCCGGACCACCTGGGCGTGCTCGGAGGTCACGACCCCCCCCTCCAGGCGGCGGATCCGGCTGCAACTCCGGCTCGGGGAAAGGAGAGCGGGGACCCCCGCCGTCTCCACGCAGCTCTCCTCCCCCTCCTCCCAGATGGCCCGGATCCGCCCCTCCACCTCCATCCGGAAGGCGGGACTCACCAGGATCTCCAGCACCTCCGCCGGGGTCACCCCGGGCATCCGGAAGCAGGCCACGGATTCCACGCGCACCAGCCCCTCCTGGAGGGCCCGAAGGGTCCTGGAGGGGGGCGAAGCCGCGGGGGGGAGGGCTTCCGGTCCGAACCGGACGAGGACCGAGGGTTGGCAGGTGCCGGATCGGAGGCGGGCCACCCCGGCCCGGGCCGAGGTGGCGAGCTCCTCCGTGACCCGGTGGGAGAGGTGACGGGCTTCCTCCAGGTTCAGGGGGGCGTGTTCCCCCGGGGGGAACCGGAGGATTTCCCCGGCGGCGCGCCGATCCGGATCAAGGGAACCCACCCAGGCGGACCAGGGCGCGGTCTCCGGGTCCTGGGCGAGAAGGGATGTGGGG
>JBJHCB010000467.1:0-655 GCA_050485805.1 Gemmatimonadota bacterium
GGACGTGGAGCCCACCTGGTCCCCGGACGGGCGGACCCTGGCCTTCATCTCGGACCGGAACGGCTGGAACAACCTGGGCGTCATCGACGTGGCCACCGGGGGGGCGCGGATGCTCCTGGTGGAGGAGGTGGAGCACAGCGAGCCCCGGTGGTCCCCCGACGGCCGCTGGATCACCTTCACCCGGAACCTGGACTACCAGTACCACATCTACCGGATCCCGGCCGCCGGGGGGCAGGCGGAGCGCCTCACCCGGGAGGGAGGGGTGAACGGGGGCTCCCGGGCCACCGGCCAGACCCGGGGGATGCACCGCTGGCACCCCGACGGGGAGCGGATCGTCCATACCCACTCCTCGCCGGCCCGGACCGGGGACCTGTGGGTCCTCTCCACGGAAGGGGGAGAGGCCCGCCAGCTCACCGATCACCAGCACCCCGACCTCCGGGACCCGGACCTCTTCGTGTGGCCCGAGTTCATGGAGTACACGAGCTTCGACGGCCTGGAGGTGGCGGCCCTGGTCTACAAGCCCCGGGATGCCCGCCCCGGGGAGCGGCGACCGGGTCTCTTCTTCTTCCGGGCCAACTCCAACGGGCAGCACCCGGCGCAGTGGCACCCCTACATCCAGTACTTCGTGAGCCGGGGGTACGTGGTCTTCGCCCCC
>JBJHCB010000467.1:665-1748 GCA_050485805.1 Gemmatimonadota bacterium
GGACCACGACCTCCGGGCCGCCCTCATCGGGATGGCCCGCCGCACCGCCGAGGGGTGGGTGGACCCCCACCGGGTGGGGGCCTTCGGGGGGTCGACCGGAGGCTTCTACACCACCGCCGCCGTCACCCGGGATCCCGGCCGGTTCAAGGCCGGGATCGTCTGGTACGGCTCCACCGACAACGTGACCCTCTCCTCCTATGGGGGGATGGAGGGGTGGAACCGGTTCATGATCGGGGGAACGCCCCTGGACAACCCCCGGAGCTACTGGGAGCGGTCCATCATCTACCACGCCCACCGGGTGGACGTCCCCCTCCTCTTCCTCTACGCCCAGGGGGATGGCGCAGCCCGCTTCCAGCAGATCGAGCAGTACGGCGTCCAGGCCGAGGTCCACGGCAACTGGTGGGACTGGGTGGTCTACGGGGGGGAGCCCCACGGGTGGTACCACTGGCGGCCCGACTCCACGGAGCAGTCGTTGCGCATAATGAGTCGGATGTTCGACACCTTCGTGGGCGGGGCTTCGGAGGCCGACGGCGCCACGGGGGTGAAGGCCCTGGCCGCGGAGCAGCGGACCGGGGTGGACTTCTCCCGGAACCCCTCCATCGATCTCTGGAACAGCCTGGTACATGGGCGGGGGCCGGGGGATGGAGGCGTGCCGTGAGGGTGAGGTGAAGGGGTGGTTTCCCCGTCTCGCAGGGTGCCGGAACTGAAAGAAATGTCTTGACTTCCGGTTCCCTCCGGACTACCGAGAGAGGGGTCCCCTCTGCCCAGTCTGCCTAGGAGGGAGGCTTCGACCTGCACAGGGGCGCCCCGACCGTGGGGCCCCCGACCTCGGCTCCCCACGGGGGGGCCGGGGCTTGGCTGTACCCATGAGAGGAGGGTCCGTGCATCGAGGGTGGTACGCGCCGGCTGCGGGGATGGGGATGGTCGTGATCCTGCTGGCCAGCCTGTCCGGGATCGGGGCCGACGAGGGATGGACGGGAAGCCAGGACCGGGCGTCCGGCGGTCCTGACGCCCCCACCTTCACCCTGGCCGGGTCGGGGGGCGGCGGTCTCGGAATCCTTGCCGGTTCCTCCTCCACTCCGG
>JBJHCB010000468.1:0-1727 GCA_050485805.1 Gemmatimonadota bacterium
CCGGCGGCTCGTGGCGGTCGTCCAGCCCCACCTCTTCTACCGGACCCGGGCCTTCCACCGGGAGTTCGGAACGTCGCTGGCCCGGGCGGACGCGGTGTGGGTCACCGCGGTCTATCCGGCCCGGGAGGTCCCCCTCCCCGGGGTGGAGGGGGATCTGGTGGCGGATGCGGTGCGGGCGGAGGGGACCCCCGTGGTCTACCACCCGGCAGTGGAATCCGTGGCGGGCTCCCTGGCGGAGGCCCTCCGCTCCGGGGACCTCTGCCTCACCATGGGAGCGGGGTCGGTGGAGGGGGTGGGCCCGGAGCTCCTGGAACGGCTGGGTAGGTCCGGTGGGCCGGGGGGATCGGATGCCTAGGGGATTCGTGTTCCTGGTGGCGGTGACGGGGAGTGTAGGCCTGGCGCTCCTCCTCTCCAGGGTTCCCGAGGCCCTGGCCCACGTGGAGCGGTTCCATGTCCGGGCGGTGGAGCTCGAGGGTGCGGTCCATCTGGAGCTGGACGACGCGGTGGCCCACATCGGCATGGCTCCCGGCCTCTCCGTCTGGGACGACCTGGAGCCGGTGGAAGCCCGCCTCCGGACCCACCCCATGGTCCTGGAGGCCCGGGTGCGCCGCCGGCTCCCCTCCACCCTGGTGTTCCAGGTCCGGGAGCGGACGCCGGTGGCCCTCCTCCCCACCCCCGTCCTGGTCCCGGTGGATGCAGACGGGAGCCTCCTGCCCATCGACCTGGGTCGCCATGCCCTGGACCTTCCCCTCCTCCAGCCCGGGGTGGAGGGCGGGCGCCAGCCGGGGCAGGGGAACGGGGAGGGGAGCGGGGAGAGCGGCGGCGACCTCCTCACGCCGGCGGAACTCCGGACCCTGGCGGGGGAGGTGGCGCGCCTGGAGCTCCTGGAACCGGAGCTCCTGGCCACCCTTTCCGACGCCGCGCTGGACCGCTGGGGGGACGTGGTCCTCCGCCTGGCGGATCCCCGGGTGGAGATCCGCTACCGCCCTCCCCTGTCCCCCGCCCGCCTCCGGGAGGGTCTCCAGGTCCTGGGGGACGCCCTGGACCGATCCCCGAACCGGGTCCGCGGGGTGGATCTCCGCTTCGAGGACCAGGTGGTGGTCCGTCAACTTCCTCCCACCCGACGCTGAACCATGCGCGCCAACCTCATCGCCGGACTGGACATCGGCACCACGAAGACCTGCGCCCTCATCGCCGAGCTGGTGGGGGAGGGGCGCCGTCGTCCCGAGCTCAAGGTCCTGGGGGTGGGTCAGTCCCGCACCGGCGGGGTCCGACGGGAGGTGGTGACCCACATCGAGGAGACCACCGAGTCCATCCGCCGGGCGGTGAAGGAGGCGGAGCTCATGGCCGGGGTGGAGGTGGACCGGGTGTGGGCCTCGGTGGGAGGGGATCACATCGAGGCCCGGACCTCCATGGGCGTGGTGGCGGTGGGAGGGGAGGAGATCAGCAAGGGGGACCTGCAGCGGGTGCACGAGGTGGCCCGGGCCGTACCCATCTCTCCCGAGCGGGAGTTCCTCCACGCCATCCCCCAGGAGTACGAGGTGGACCACCAGAGAGGGATCAAGGACCCGGTGGGGATGACGGGGACCCGCCTGGAGGCCGAGGTCTACCTGGTGACCTGCGCTGCCGCCGCCGCCACCAACCTCCGGAAGGCGGTGAACCGGGCGGGCTACAAGGTGCAGTCCCTGGTGCTCTCCCCCCTGGCCACCGCCCGGGCGGTCCTCACC
>JBJHCB010000469.1:0-1716 GCA_050485805.1 Gemmatimonadota bacterium
TTCCCCAGCTCCACCACCAGCCCCCCCTCGAACCGGGAGCGCAGCCGGTCGTCCACCCCCGGGATGGCCGAGGGGGGGCGGTCCCCGGCCAGGAGGACCCGGGCTCCCCGGCGCTTCAGGGCCTCGAAGAGATGGAAGAACTCCTCCTGGGATCGCTCGGTGTCCGACAGCCCCTCCACACCATGGAGGAGAAGGAGGTCCACGGTCCACCATCGCTCCCGCCAGGCGCCCGCCACCCCGGCGGAGATGGCCCGGATGAACTCCTCGGAGAACTGCTGCACGGAGATGAATCCGATGCGGGCGGAGGGGCGGCGCCCCTGGAAGGTCCGGCCCACCGCCTCCAGGAGGGACCTCGCCCGTCCCGGCGTGGGGGAGTGGAGGAAGAGCGGGTTGTACTCCGGTCGATCCCCGGCCAGGACCCGCTCGGCGGCCCGGATGGCCAGGGGAGGGTACTCCCCTTCCCAGCCCTCCATTCCCGGCCCCGGGGGGAGATCCGGGAAGGGGCGGGCCCGCTCCCGGGCGGAAGCCAGGAGGGACTCGGCGTCCTCCAGGCGATCCGGATCCCGGAGGAGCTGGGCCGCGGCATCGGGCCATGGGTTCCCCAGGTCATCCAACTCCCTCCGGAGGGCCCTCACCCGCTCCACATCGGCGTGGAAGCGGTCCAGGGTCATCCGCCACCCATCGGGCTCCCCGACTCCCCGGGGACGCTCCAGGAGGGCCCGCAGCCGATGGGCCGAGAACCCCGAGACCTCCACCGCCTCCGCGGCCTCCCGCACGGCCCGGTGCCACTCCTCCTCGGGAGGGGGGGAGGCCTCCGGCTCCTCCGGTGAGCTTCCCCCGGGGGCCGCCTGCCCCCCTCCGAGAACCTTTCGGAAGGCCTCCACCCGCCCTTCCTCTCCGCCGCCCAGAAGAGCGGGAAGCTCCCCGGGGGCCACCGTCCGCTCCTCCAGGTCCTGGACCGCGAGGATCCGGTTCAGCGCGCCCTGGAGCTCCCGGACATTCCGGAAGGGGTACCGGGCCAAGGCGCGGGCGACGCCTTCCCCCAGGCGGGCCCCCTGGTCTCCCACCTTCCGCTCCGCGATGGCCACCCGGGTCTCGTAGTCCGGTTGGCCCATGTCCACGATGAGGCCTCCGGAAAAGCGGGAGAGGAGCCGTTCGTCCAGCCCATCGATCTCCGCGGGGGGCCGATCCGACGCCAGGACGACCTGGCCCTTCCGGCCCGCGATGTCGTCCAGGGTCCGGAGGAGCATCTCCTGGGCCTGTCCCTGCCCGGTGAGGAACTGGACGTCGTCCAGGAGGAGGATGTCGGCTTCGCTGTAGCGGAACCGGGGACCCTCCACGCCGCCCAGCTCCAGGTCCCGGGTCAGGTCCTCCAGGAACCCCTCCAGGGTCTGGTAGACCACCTGCAGCCCCTTCGGCCCCCGCAGCACCTGCTGGGCGATGGCCGAGAGGATGTGGGACTTCCCAAGCCCCGACGCGGAATAGAGGAAGAGGGGGTTGTAGCTGGCCCCCGGGGACTCGGCGGCCCGCCGGGCGGCGGCGAAGGCCAGCCGGTTGGCGGGCCCCACCACGAAGGTGTCGAAGGTTTTCCGGGCGTCGTGGTTCATCCGCGCCCTCCGGTCCGGGAAGGGGGAGAGGAGGGAGAGCCGGGGCGGGCTGCGGAGGGATCGGTGGCGGGGGGCTCCCCTCCCCCGCCGGGGAGGCTTCCCTCCAGGG
>JBJHCB010000470.1:0-1713 GCA_050485805.1 Gemmatimonadota bacterium
CCCCTGGGGGATGGGATCCCCGAACCGGCTCCCTCCCCGGAAGGCGGCCTCCACTTCGCGGCTCCCCATGGGAGGGCCCCATCGCCCGCGCACCCACCCCTCCAGGCGCCCCACCCTTCCCGGGTCGCCGGTCAGAAGGGCGCCGAGCCCTTCCACCGTGCCTCGCCCCCCGCCCGGCCAGCGGACCGATTCCTGTCCCCGCACGCCCAGCCGGAAGAAGTCTCCCTCCGCGACGGGACGGACCGGGGGGAAGGGGCGACCGGCATCGAGAGGGGCGCGGGACTCCACCCGGTCCCCGCTCCTGTGGGCTTCCCACCCCGCCTCGAAGTGGAAGGCGCGCCCGGGGAAGGGGGAGTACCGGAGTTCGGCGGTCACCCCGGAGTGGAAGTAGGGGTCGAGGAGATCATCTCCCCGCACCAGCGCCGAAAGGGAGCTAACGAGGGGGGCGGCGCCAGGGGCGGAGCCCAGATCGGCCCGATGACGATGGTACGCCCGAGCCCCCCATCCCCACTCGAGGATGGGCTCCACATCGAAGCGGAGCTCTCCCCGGGGGTGCTCATCTCCGAACCCGTAGCCGGCGTACCCGCGAAGGCGATGGGTCCCGGTGGGTCGGTAGCTGAATCCCATCCCCACCACCGCTCCTTCGGCGCGGGAGTACCGGAGTCCGGACGAGAGCCCGGGGAGGTGGAGGCGGAGGGGTGAGAGCCCCGAGGGGGGGCGGTTCCGCATGAGCTCGGCGGCGCGAGCCCGGAGCTCCCGGGGGCTCACGTCCAGGAGCATGTCCCCGAGGCCGTCCCGCTCCACCCCGGCGAAGAGTCCTTCGGGGAAGGAGTGGCTCCGGCGGGTCTCGAGGGGAGCCTGCGTCACCGGGGGGTGGAGGGCGAAGGTCTCCGGGAGGGGGACGTTCAGCTCATAGTCCCGGGTGCGGAGGACGGCGCGGATGATGGTCCCCATCCCGATCTCCAGCTCGGGGAGTTCGCGACGGACCTCGATGCGCTGGAGGTTGGGGAGCCAGTACTCCCCCTCCCAGAGCCCGTAGTCCAGCTCCACCGAGATCTGGTCGGTGCGCGGGTCCACGTAGGAAGCCGGGGTGAAGGTGAAGCGCATCCGGACGATCTGCCCCGAGCGGGTGTCCACCACGATGCGCCCCACCATCCCGGGGGCGGCCGGGTCCCGCGGGCGGACCTCCAGCTCCTGGAGGCGGATGGGTTCCGCTTCGCCGGGGATGGAAAGTCCCAGGGTGTCTGCGAGGCGGAAGTCGTACGGGCTCCGCTCGGCGTCGTGGCCGGGGAGGGGGGCGAAGGGGTGGGGGACGCCGGCCACATCCATCCCCGAACCCACCTGGATTTCATCTCCGAAGCCGTACTGGACGAGGGTGAGGCGGTCCAGGTAGTAGCGGAACTCCCGGACGGGGAGGCGGGTTTCGCTTCGCTCCCCGATGAGGTGCTGCTGGACCCGGTCCGGCGCCTCCCACCGGAGCTCCACCGCCACCTGGTCCACCCGGATGAGGGCCCGTTCCCCCTCGTCGGTGTCCACGAAGAAGTAGATGTGCCCCTCGGTGAGGGCTCGGTAGGTCTCCAGCGTCCCACCGGCGATGAGGCGGCTTCGCGCCTCCCGCGCCCGATCCACCAGGGCGGTGACGTCGGGATCGTTCCACTCCGAGAGCGCCTCCCGTGAAGAAGGGGGAGGGTCCTGGGCTCGGGCGGAGAGGGG
>JBJHCB010000471.1:0-1708 GCA_050485805.1 Gemmatimonadota bacterium
GGCCCGGGGCGTCCATCTGGACGTGGGGCACGGGCGGGGGAACCTGGACTTCGCCGTGGCCGAGGAGGCCCTGCAGCAGGGGGTGGCCCCCACCATCATCTCCAGCGACGTCCACCTGGGGAACGCCGCCGGGCCCGTGTTCGACCTCCCCACCACCCTCTCCAAGTTCCTGGGGATGGGAATGTCGCTGATGGAGGTGGTCCGGAGCGCCACCCAGGTGCCCGCCACCGTGTTCGGGTTGGAGGCCGGCCTGGGGACCATGGCGGAGGGTGCCCCCGCCGACCTGGCCCTCTTCGACCTGGTGGAGAGGGACCACGAGTTCGAGGACTCCGGGGGGGAACGCAGGCGCTGGAGCCGGGGGCTGGTTCCCTGGGTCACACTCCGGGACGGCGTTCCCTGGGGGTCGCTCCAGGCGGGATAGGAGGCCTGGCCCGGTCTATCCCCCGGCCAGGAGGAGGGTGAGCACCACCAGGGGAGGGAGGGCCACCAGGAGGGTCCAGAAGTAGAGCCAGCCCAGGCTCCAGTACTTGAGCGCCGTGCGGAGGTGGCTCTGGCCGTACACCCGTCGGAGGGCCAGGTAGAGATAGACCAGGGCCCAGAGCAGGAGGAGGGGGGGAAGGAACCCCACCCCCGCCCAGCCGGCCAGGAGGGCCAGGGTGAAGATCCCGAAGACGAAGGAGTGGGTGTGGAGCACGAAGACGAAGTGCTCCACGTAGAACCGCGGGTGGCGGATATAGAGGAGCTTCAGGATCCCCGCGAAGACGGGTAGGAGGAGGAACATGAGGGTGGGAAGGTGGTTCAGGAAGGTGCGCACCACTTCCCGGACCGCGTCCGCCGGGTCCATCCGGCCCAGCCGTTGGATCCGGGCCCGGAGGAGGGCGTCCACGGTGGCGTTCCCCGTGTTCACCCGGACCCGCTCGTACCAGGCCTCGTCGGTCGCCTCCCCGTCCTGCCCCTCCTCCGGATCCACGGGAGGGACGGGGGAGGACCCCCGCGACGGATCTCCCTGGGCCGTGGCCGGGGGCGTCGGAGACGGGATCCCGAACAGCCCCCCCAGTCCTCCCGGGGACTCCACGAGACGCTCCAGGCGCGCCTCCAACTCGTCCAGATCGGCGCGGTCCGCCCCGGATTCCCGGGCTTCCCGGATCCGTTCGGCCACCTCCGCCCGGATGGAATCGACCTGCGCCGACTGCAGCCCGGCGGCCCCGGCCTCCACGGTGGTCACCCCTCGCATGGAGAGGAGTCCCACCAGGAGGAAGAGGAGGAGGGAGCTGACCAGGTAGAGCTTGAAGGGGCGGATGTAGCGCTCGACCCGGCCCTCCAGGTAGTCCCGGGTCAGGCGTCCGGGTTGGAGGAAGAGGGCCCGGAGGGTCCGGGGGAGCCTCCCCTCCAGCCCCAGTTGCTCCCGGGCCACCTCCTGGAGGAGGACCTTCAGGGAGACCTGGACCTCCACCTTCCGCTGACCGCAGCGGGAGCAGAAGGCCCCGCCGGTGGGGTCCCCGCAGTTCCGGCACGGCTCCTCGTGGAGCCCACGGGGGCTGGAGGGGGGAACGCCCGTGGGTGCGGGGGGGGGAGGAGGGGGGGGTGGCCCCGACTCGCGGTCCGCGTCCTCCCCCCGGGGATCCTTCCCGTCCATAGCCCGGTCAGAGCCCCCGGAGCGCCTGGTCCAGGTCCTCCAGGAGGTCGGCCTCCTCCTCGATCCCCACGG
>JBJHCB010000472.1:0-1689 GCA_050485805.1 Gemmatimonadota bacterium
CTCGTGCCCCTTCCAGTCGCTGATGGTCTCCGGGGTCCAGGCGGCGGTGCGCCCGTGGATGTCCAGGATGGCCACCTGGCGACGATCGGCCCCCTCATCGGCCCGGAGGAGGAAGGCCAGGGCCTGCTCCGGGTCCATCCCCGCTTCCAGGAGCTCCACCCCCAGCATGCTGTACATGGGGTTCGAGGCGGCCTGGTGGGCGAACACGGCCACCCCGCCCTTTCCGCCGCGGACCCGGCTTCCCACGGCCACCGTCTTGGAGTGGACCGCGATGCCCAGTTCTCCGGTATCCGGGTCCCGGCCGATGATGGAGAAGGTCCCCTCGAGCTCGGGATCATCGATGAAGCCCCCCTCCCCCGGGACCCCCATGGCGCCCGATTCCCCGGCCCATGCGGACGGCGTCGCCCGTGCCTCGAGCGGAGAGGTCCGGGAAGGGGCCTCCCCCGGGAGCTGGGCGCCGGCCGGGAGGGCCGCGACCAGGAGGCCCGGAAGGAGTCCCGGAAGGAGGCCCAGGAGCAGCCTTCTTCCCATGGACGGCGAGGGGAGTGGGGGGAGGGGAGCGACCATGGAGAACCTCCGGGGCTGCTTCGCCCCACCCCACGGAGGGGGGAGGGACGAGGGGAAGGGGAAGGGGGGATCCGGAGGGGAAGGTATCTCAGCCGACCCCGTCCCGCTCCCCCTGCGGGTCGGACTTCCGGAACAGCACCACCGTGGGGCCCACCGCCTCCCAGGACCAGCCGAATCGGTGGGCGATCCACTCCATGCTCCGGAGGCGATAGAAGGCCACGTGGGTGGGGTCCCGGGCGTAGTACCATTCCCCGAAGGCCCGGGTCTCCTGGACCAGCTCCGTCATGACCCCGAGCCAGCCCCCGGGGTGGAGGAGGGAGTCCAGGAGACGGAACTCCCGGGCGGGCTGGAAGAAGTGCTCCGCCGTCTCGGTGCAGGTCACGAAGTCGTAGCGCGCCTCCAGCACCGACGCGTGGGGAGCGAAGAACGGGTCGTAGATCCGGGTGGGGAATCCCCGCTCCCTGAGCATGACGGAGAGGGTGGGGCCGGGTCCGGAGCCGAAGTCCAGTCCCCGTGCGCCCGGGGGAAGACGCCCCGCGAGGGGGGTGGCCAAGCGGTCCAGGAACGCCCGGTACCGGGTGTCTCCCGGGTCGTTCCGGTGGGTGGCGTACCGGGCCCGTTCCTCCCCGGGCGGAAGCCGGAAGTGCGGGAGGAGGGAGAGGAGCCCGCACTCCGGGCAGTCCAGGTATTCGCGCCCGTGGGCGGAGACCAGGGCGGCGTACCCGGTCCGGCCGCAGAGGGGGCAGGTCATCGTCCGGGGATCCGGATCACCCTCCCACCGGGCCCTCACCCACGAACAAGTCGGGGAGGAGGGGGCGTCCAGGCTCCACGGCGTAATGGGTGAAATCGGTGACCCCCACCTCCCGGAGGACCTCCTCGTCCAGGAAGAAATTCCCCGTACAGTCCCCCGCATCCCGCGAGAGGATGGCGTGGGCGGCATCGGCCACGATCTCGGGGCGGCGACAGTTCTCCGGGGCCGGTCCACCGTCCAGCATGGACAGGGCCACCGTGGCGATGAGGGTTCGGGGCCAGAGGGCGTTCACGGCGACCCCCGATCCCCGGAGCTCTTCCGCCATTCCCAGGACGCAGAGGCTCATCCCGTACTTGGAGATGGTGTAGGCC
>JBJHCB010000473.1:0-1688 GCA_050485805.1 Gemmatimonadota bacterium
CCCACCGGCCGGATCCCCTGGGGGAGATCCCCTGGTGGGGCCCCCTCCCCCTCTGGGTCCTCCTGGTCATCTTCGGGCGGGAGGTGGCGGTGACCCTCTTCCGGAGCTGGGCCGCCCGGAAGGGCTCGGTCCTGGCCGCCGGGCAGTCCGGGAAGGTCAAGGCCTTCGTCCAGAACATCTTCTCCGGGGCCCTGCTCCTCTGGTATGCCCTGGTGCGCATGGCTCCCGACCAGGGGTGGGTGGGCACGGGTCCATGGCGCGTGTGGAGCGTCTTCCACGGGGGCGTCACCGCCCTGGCGCTGGCGCTGGCCCTCTTCCTGACGGTCTACTCCATGGGGGTCTACGCCTGGGAGTACCGGACCGTGGTGGCGAACTCCCGGGGCTCCCCCACATGACCCCGGACGGGGGCGGGCAGGGGGGTGGGCGGAAGGACGACGGCCGGGAGCCCCGCGCCGTCCTCGTCACCGTCGGGGACGAACTCCTGAGCGGGGAACGCCAGGACCGGAACGGCCCGTGGATGGCCGCCTTCCTGGGCGAGCGCGGGATCCCGGTCCGGGAGATCCTCACGGTGGGAGACGGGGAGGAGGAGATCGTGGAGGCCCTGGCCCGCGGGCTCCTCCGTGCCTCCCTGGTGCTGGTCACCGGAGGGCTCGGGCCCACCCGGGACGATCGGACCCGAGAATCCGTGGCCCGACTCCTCTCCCTCCCCCTCCGGGAGGACGAGGGGCTCCGGCGTCACCTGGAGACGCGCTACCGGGAGCGGGGTCTTCCGGGGATCCCGGACCGGGCCCGGAGGATGACCGTGGTGCCGGGGGGGGCGGAGATCCTGGCCAACGGAAGGGGGGCGGCGCCGGGCCTGGCCCTCCGGGCCGGGGACCGGAGGCTCGTCCTCCTCCCGGGGGTCCCGGACGAGATGCGGGCCCTCATGGAGGGGGAGGTGGCTCCCCGCCTGGATGCCTGGTTCCCCGGACGCCCGCCCTCCCCGGTGACCACCCTGGTCCGGACCTCGGGGATCGCCGAATCCCTCCTCGCCGAAGCGCTGGAGGAGGCCCTGGAGGGGGCCGACCCGGGGACGGCGGGCGCTCCGCCGGTGACCATCGCCTACCGCCCCTCCCTCCGGGGGGTGGAGCTCCGGTTCTCCGCCACGGGCCCGGGGGCCGGGGATGCCCTGGCCCGCGCCCTGGAGCGGGTGGAGCCGGTCCTCCGGCCGTATCGATACGACGCGCCCTCGGGGGACCTGGCGGAGGTGGTGCTGCAGCGGTGCGCCCGACGGGGCTGGCGGCTGGCGGTGGCGGAGAGCTGCACGGGGGGCCTCCTGGCGGGCCGCCTCACCGGGATCCCCGGAAGCTCCTCCGTCTTCCTGGGTGGGGTGGTGGCCTACCACGACCAGGTCAAGGCGGCATTCCTCGACGTGCCTCCGGAGATGATCCGGAGCCGTGGCGCCGTATCGGAGGAGGTGGCGGTGGCCATGGCCCGGGGGGCGGCGCGCCGGCTGGGCGCCCAGCTGACCGTGTCGGTGAGCGGGGTGGCAGGGCCGGGCGGAGGCACTCCGGAGAAGCCGGTGGGGCTCGTCTGGTTCGGTCTCCACGGGCCCGACGGGGACCGGAGCTTCCGGGCCCGGTTCCCGGGGGACCGGGCGGAGGTCCGGGCCCGCTCGGTGCAGTTTGCCCTGGAACGACTGGCGGAGG
>JBJHCB010000474.1:0-1683 GCA_050485805.1 Gemmatimonadota bacterium
CACTGGAACTGGCCCGCGTTCCGTCCCTGCCGGCCGAAGCGCCCCAGGACGTCCAGGCTCTGCCGGTCCAGGACCCAGACGGTGTAGTTGGTCCCGTCGGGGACGTAGAGGTACCGCTGGTCCGCATCCCGGGAGAGGGCCACGTCCCAGGTGGAGCCCATGGAGAGGGTCTCCCGGAGGATGAAGCCCTCCCGGAGGAAGGTCCCTTCCCGGTCGAACACCTGGATCCGGTTTTCCCTGCGGTCGGTGACGAACACCTCGCCGTCCCGGGAGATGGTGATCCCGTGGACGGGACCCCGGAACTGGTCCAGGGGCTCTCCGTCGGGGTCGTAGGCCGGGAGCGCATCGTCGTGGGGAACGTTCCCGTACGCGCCCCAGTGGCGGCGATACTCGCCGGTCTCCGCGTCGAACACGATGACCCGGCGGTTCACGTAGCCGTCGGCGATGTAGACCTCGTTGGTGGCAGGATCCACCTCGATGGCGGCGGGTCCTCCCAGGAGCTCCGTGTCGTTGCTCCCCCCCGTCTCACCGGCCCGCCCGATCTGGAGGACGAACTCCCCATCCCGGGTGAACTTGAGGACCTGGGCCATGGAGCCCCCCGGCCCGCTCCCGATCCAGACATGGCCGGTGTGGTCCACGTGGATCCCATGCTCCCCCACGCCCATCCCCGTCTCAGGCCACTCGTACCCCTCACCGGGGCCGCCCCAGGCCCGCACCATGTTGCCGTCGGGATCGAACTCCAGGACCGGCGGGGCCGGGAGGCAGCACATCCCCGTGGGCGGGTCGGTGTGGGCCCCAAGCTCCCGGTCTGTGAGGCTCCCCGGCCGGTGCACGATCCAGACGTGGTCGCGGTCGTCCACGGCGATCCCCGTCACCTGCCCCAGGACCCAGTCGTTGGGGAGCTCCCTGGGGAAGAAGGGGTCCACCTGGAAGGCGGCGGCCTCGGCCACGGGAGCGGCCTGGGCCGTCTCCCCCGCCGGCTCGCACCCCGTGGTCATCCATCCGCCGGTGAGGGCCAGGCCCAGGATGAGCCCCCCTCTTCTCCTTCCTCCGGTCCTCCGCAGGACATCGTTCATCTTCACCTCGTGGGTTCGGGCTCTCGCCTCAGGGAAGGGTCAGCGCCACCAGTTCCGCCGGGTGTCCTCCCCGGGCCACCGGGAGGACGATGTACTGCTTCCCTTCGTGCATGTAGGTCATGGGGGCGGTGCTGGTGGGGGCGGGGATCTCGATGCGCCCCACCTCCTCTCCCGTGGCCTTGTCCACGGCCCGGAGGTAGGGCTCTCCCCCCCGTCCTTCGCCGTAGATGAGGAGGGAGCGGGTGGCCAGGGTGGTGGCGTGGGCGCGCTGCCCCGTGATCCCGATGTCCACGCCCTCCAGCGCCGGGTGGTCCCGGATCACCTCGGGCGTGCCCCCGTTGGGGATCCACCAGAGAGTCTCCCCGGTGTTCAGGTCGATGGCGGTGATGCGACCGTACGGGGGCTTCCAGAGGGGGAGCCCCCGGGGTCCGCTCACCCCTCCGGGCCCGTTGGTCACATACCGCATGTTGGCCCCCGGGACGTCCTCTCCCGGAAGGAGGCGCGGCGCGCTGCACCCCTTGATGGAGGCCACGTAGAGGATCCCCGTCTCCGGGTCCACCGAGGCGCCGCCGGGGATGTTCGCCCCCCCGTTGGCTCCGGGGCAGTG
>JBJHCB010000475.1:0-728 GCA_050485805.1 Gemmatimonadota bacterium
GGCGGAGGGCCGTTCCCTCGAGGTGGGACCCGAGACCCTGGTGTCCGCCGGGTCCAGGGAAGCGATCCTGGGGAGCTCGGGAGCCGTGCTGGAGGCGGTGGAGCGGGTGGCGGACGGGACCCTGGCCAACGCCTTCGTGGCCGCTCGTCCTCCGGGGCACCACGCCACCCGGGAGCGGGCCATGGGGTTCTGCCCGGTGAACCACGTGGCCGTTGGGGCTCGGCACCTCCAGGCCACGGGCCGGGCCCGGCGGGTGGCCATCGTGGACTGGGATGTCCATCATGGGAACGGGACCCAGGAGATCTTCTGGCAGGACCCGGACGTATTCTACCTCTCCTTCCACCAGTGGCCCGCCTTTCCCGGGTCCGGCGCGGAGGCCGAGGTGGGGCGGGGAGAGGGGCGGGGAACCACCCGGAACGTTCCCCTTCCCCCAGGGACGGACGGGCCCGCCTATCTGGCCACCTTCCGGCGCGTCCTGGCCGAAACGGAGGCCGCCTTCCATCCCGAGTTCATCCTGGTCTCGGCGGGGTATGACGGCCTGGCCCAGGATCCCATGGGGGGCCTCATGCTGGAGCCGGCCGACTACGCGGCTCTCACCCGGGAGGTGACGGCCTGGGCGGACCGGGCGTGCGGGGGGCGGGTGGTGGCCGTGCTGGAGGGAGGGTTCGATCCCGGGGCCACGGGGCAGGCCGTGGTGGCCACCCTCCGGTCCCTGGCAGGGATGGAGG
>JBJHCB010000475.1:738-1677 GCA_050485805.1 Gemmatimonadota bacterium
GGGGTAACCCTTGAGGCGCAACGGAGGACCGGCGACATTCAGATGATGTTCCGTATCCCGATGTCCCTCCGGCTTCGGAGGTCGTCCATGTTCCGGATCCTCCCCGGCCTCCTCGCCCTCGCGGTGCTGGGAGGCCTCTTCGTCGGTCCCGCCGCGGCCCAGATCCCGGCTGGCGTGGAGGGATCGTACGAGCCCCACCCCGAGGCGCGCCGCGCCATCTCCCAGCTCCTGTCCCCCTACTGCCCCGGCTTCATGCTGGAGGTCTGTCCGTCGTCGGAGGCGCAGGCGCTCCGGGATTCCATCCACGCCCGGGCGCTGGAAGGGGATTCCCACCGCGAGCTGGTGGAGTGGATGCTGGCCCAGTACGGAGAGGAATACCGCGCCGTTCCCCGGAGCCGTGGATCGGGGCTCTTCGCCTGGATCCTTCCGCCCCTGGCCCTCCTCCTGGGCGCGTTCGGGGTGGTCATGGCCCTCCGCCGTTTCCGGCCGCCCACCGAGGAGGAGACCCCTCTCCGTGTGGCCGACGGGACAGGTGCATCCGAGCCTCCCGGTGCCGGGGTCTCTCCCGAGGTGGAGGCCCGTCTCCGGGAGGCCATCCGGGAGCTCGAACTCTCCGAGGATCCGCTGTAGGCGCGGTTTCACGCCCACAATTCCATGACCGTTTCCTCCAACGGGGCATCGGTGGGCGGGGGAGATGTCCCGTCCATGTTGGACCTGGTTCGTCTCAGCCGACGGGACCTGTTCCCCCCTGGTGGGCGCGAGCTCTATCGACAGGTGGGCCTCCTCACCGGGATGGAACCCGGCCAGGAGATCCTGGTGGCCGCCTGCGGGACCGGGATCACCGCCGAGTTCTTCGTCCGGGAGTTCCAGGTCCAGGCGGTGGGCGTGGACGAGGACCCCCGCCAGGTGGAGCGGGGTGAGGTCCGGGTCCGACAGGAT
>JBJHCB010000476.1:0-1675 GCA_050485805.1 Gemmatimonadota bacterium
GGAGAGGTTCCAGGGCTGCCGCTGATAGCCGAAGGGGAAGCCCGAGTTCAGGACCTGGATCCGGGAGCGGATCTGGTCCTCCACCGCGGGGTTCGACGGGTTCAGCGCGGCGCAGTCCCGGGGGGCGTCCCCCAGGAGGTCCCGGATCCGGTTGTCCTGCAGGCAGGAATCGAAGCGCCCGGACTGGGAGCCCATCTCCTGGGTGATGAGGGGGTTCAGGTCCCGGGCCTGGAAGACCGAGGCGCTCACCCCCGCGGAGAGGGACAGGTTGGGGAAGTACTGGGTCCGGGCGGCCCGGACGCCGGTGTCCGCGGCCTCCACCGAGAGGCGGGTGGCCTGGAGGACCGGGTTCCCGGTGAGGGCGTGCCCCACGAGCTCCTCCACGTCCAGCTCGGGGTCGTAGAGCTCGAAGGCGGTCACCATCCCCACCTCCTCGGGAAGCTCCACGCCCAGGAGGCGGGAGAGGGCGAGGCGGGCGGCGGCCGCCTGGTTCTCGCTCTGGACGAGCTGCACCTCGGCCTGCCCCTCCTGGACCTCGGCGCGCCGGATGTCCAGGGGGGTGGCGGCCCCCACCTGCACCTGGGCCTCCGCCTGGCGGACGTTGAGCTGGATCCGCTCCAGGGCGTTCCGGGCCTGCACCACCTGGGCATCGGCCTGCAGGACGGACAGGTAGGCGTTGGTCACCTCGGCCTGGAGTCCCATGGCGGCGCCGGACACCCGGGCGTGGGCCGCCTCCTCCTGGACCCGCGCCTGGGCGGGACGGAGGAGGGTGGAGCCGTTCAGGGAGTAGGAGAGGTTGACGTTGTACGAGGAGTTCACGTAGTCGGGCTGCTCCGCCAGCACCACCGAGCCCAGGCGGCGCTCCCCCGAGGCCTGGTAGCCGTAGGAGTTGGACACGTTCGCCGTGGGGAGGAGGTCGCCCCGGGCGGTACGGACCTGCCAGCGGGCGGACTCCAGTTGGCTCTCCTGCTGCCGGAAATCCGGGTTGTACTCCCGGGCCAGGCGAAGGGCCTCTTCCAGGGAAAGCTCCTGGGGGCCCTGCTGGACCGAGACCTGCGCCCCCAGGGTCGACGGGAGGCCCAGGGGAAGGGCGAAGGGAAGGATGAGGGCCGCCGAGAGGGCCAATCGGCGGAGCATGCGGCACCGCACGGGAGCCGGAGGGATCGGATGGGGACCGCGGTTCTGCACGAGTAACCTTCTCCCCCCGGACGGGGCCGGGAGATGGAATTCTTTCATGTGGACCCACCGCGCCCCGGAGGGCCCATTCCAGCCGGCCCGATCCGGTCGGTCGGTCTTCGCAGGAAATAGGACAGGCGAACCCGTCAAAGCGTTAGATTCCGCGTGAGATTCCGCGGTCGGGAGGGCACGTGGGCCGGGCCCGGTCCCCCCCTTCGCCTCCCTCGTACCGTCGACGGTTCCACCCGCTCCGTCCAGGAATGTTCCAACAAATTTCGACTATCTCTCTACAACCCCGGATCCCGCCGCCGTGACCCCCTTCGTCCTGGTGGACTTCGACGACACCCTCGTGGACACGGGCCCCCGGTTCCGGGACCGACGGGAAGACCTCTTCCGGTTCCTGCAGGAGGTGGGCTTCGGGCGGGAGGACGCCGAGCGGGTGCACCACGAGGTGGTGGACCTGGAGCTCCTGACCCTCATGGGGTTCGGGCCCTTCCGC
>JBJHCB010000477.1:0-1674 GCA_050485805.1 Gemmatimonadota bacterium
CCTGTGAGGCGGAGGGCCTGCAGGTGGCGGAGTTCACCGCCGAAACCCGACGCCGGCTGGAGGCCGTCTTCCCCGAGGAGGCGTCCGTGCGGAACCCGGTGGACATGATCGCCTCGGCCAACGCGGAGAGCTACCGGGTCGCCCTGGAGATCGTGCTCTCGGATCCGGGGGTGGACGCCGCAATCGCCGCCTTCGTCCCCCCCCTCGGGGTGCGTCAGGCCGACGTGGCCCAGGCCATCGTCACCGCCGCCCGGGCCCACCCCGACACGCCGGTGATGGCCGTGCTCATGGGGCGGGAGGGCCTCCCCGAAGGACGTGCGGAGCTCAAGGGCGCGGGTGTGCCGGCCTACATCTTCCCCGAATCGGCCGTGCGGGCCCTGGCGGCCATGCACCGGTATCGATGCTGGTTGGAACGGCCGGTCCAGGCCCCTGCCCGGTTCCCCGTGGACGACGCTCGGGTGGAGGAGATCCTGGATCGGGCCGAGGCCCAGGGGCGCAGTCACCTCCTGGAACCCGAGGCCTACGCGGTGCTGGAGAGCTACGGGATCCCCGTAACCCCCTACCGCATGGTGGCCTCCGCCGACGAGGCCGCAGAGGCGGCCCGGGAGCTGGGGGTGCCCGTGGTCCTGAAGGTCGTCTCGCCCCAGATCCTCCACAAGACGGAGTCCGGTGGGGTGATGCTCGATCTCCGGGACGAGGATGCCGCCCGCGAGGGCTACCGGGAACTCCTGGACCGGGTGGCGACACGGCAGCCCGACGCCGAGGTCGAGGGGGTTCTGGTGGCCCCCTTCCGGACCGAGGGTCGGGAGCTGATCCTGGGGATGAGCACGGACCCCACCTTCGGGCCCGTCCTGGTGTTCGGACTCGGGGGGATCTACGTGGAGACCTTCCGGGACGTGGCCTTCCGCCTTCCCCCCGTGACCCTCCAGGAGGCCCAGGAGATGATTCGGGAGATCCGGAGCTTTCCCCTCCTCGAGGGGGTACGGGGAGAGGAACCGGTTTGCCTCGATACCGTGGCCGAGGCGGTGCAGCGCCTTTCGCAGCTCGTGGCGAACCACGATCGTATCTCCGCCATCGACGTGAATCCGTTCCTGTCCTTCCCCCGCGGGGGAGTGGCGCTGGACGCCCGGATCGAAGTGGGACGTCGGACCGTGGAGGGACCCATGAGACCCCTCTCGACCCGTCCCTGATGGAGGCGCCATGGGTCAGTACGACGACATCTCCGAGGAGCGACTGAGAGCGGACCTGGTCCGCTTCGCGGAGCTGATCCTCCGGCTGGAATCGGAGGGCGGCCTCCTGGTCTCCCCCGCCGACCTCCAGAAGATGATCGGTGAGCTGAGGCAGAAGCTCTTCGCGTGGGAGATCCGGTGCAGCCGGCATCTCGGCGAAGGGGAAACCGGGAGCGGCGTGGACCCCCATGGAGAGCGGCCATCCCCCGATCCCCGGGGAGAGGCCTCCCGGGAATCCCTCCGTGTGGTCCGGGAGGCCCTGGAGCGGGAGCAGCAGATGATCCGGGAGTGGTCGGAGGACGAGGACGGGGCGTCCGGTGGCTGACCCCGACCTCCCCACCGCCCCCCCCGGAAGCGCGGTGGAGCGTCTCCAGCGCCAGCAGGAACGCCTGCGCCAGGAACTCCTCCGGCTCAGGGCCGAGTTGGATTCCCCCCAGGCCCGGGA
>JBJHCB010000478.1:0-358 GCA_050485805.1 Gemmatimonadota bacterium
CCTCCCTCCCCGGTTCCACCCGCCCCGATTGCGGACCCTTCTCCCCCCTTCTCCGCGGCCCGCCTGGAGATCCTGCGCCAGCTCTTCACCGCCGTGGCGGAGGAGATGGGGGGAGCCCTCCGCCGGGCCGCATACTCGCCCAACATCAAGGAGCGGCGGGACTATTCCTGCGCCGTCTTCCACCCCGACGGCACCCCGGTGGCCATGGGCGATCACATGCCCGTCCATCTGGGCGCCATGCCCATGAGCGTGGCCGCCGTCCTGGGGGAGATCCCGGACCTGGCCCCGGGGGACGTGGCCGTGGTGAACGATCCCTTCCACGGCGGCACCCATCTCCCGGACCTCACCCTGGTGGCCC
>JBJHCB010000478.1:368-1671 GCA_050485805.1 Gemmatimonadota bacterium
GCTGTGGGAGGAATGAGCCCCGGGTCCATGCCCCTCTCCCGGGAAATCTTCCAGGAGGGGCTCCGGATCCCTCCCGTGCGCCTCGTCCGGGGGGGGGACCGGGTGGAGGAGGTCTGGCGGCTCCTCCTCGCCAATGTCCGGACCCCCCTGGAGCGGGAGGGGGACCTGGACGCCCAGATCGGCGCCCTCCACACAGGCGCCCGCCGCCTGGGGGAGATGGCGGATCGCCGCGGCAGAGGGGAACTCCTGCGGGAGATGGAGGCCCTCCTGGACTATGCGGATCGCCTCCTGTCCCGGGGGATCGCCCTGGTCCCGGATGGCCGCTACGAGGCGGAGGACCAGATGGAGGACGACGGGGTCGGCAACGGACCCCTCCCCATCCGGGTGGCCCTGGACATCCGGGGCGATGGGATCCGGGTGGACTTCCAGGGCACCGCTCCCCAGACCGTGGGCGGGATCAACGCCGTCGCCGCCATCACCCACTCCGCCGTGCGCTACGTGGTGCGCTGCGTGGTGGAGGAGCTCCTGGGCATCGCCCTCCCCGCCGGAGGCGGAAGGATGGCGTCCCTCTCGGTGACGACCCACCCCGGCTCCCTGGTGGACGCGCTTCCCCCGGCCGGGGTGGCGGCGGGGAACGTCGAGACCAGCCAGCGCATCACCGACGTGGTCCTCCGCGCCTTCGCCCGGGCCCTTCCTGACCGGCTGCCCGGGCTTTCCCAGGGAACCATGAACAACGTGGCGGTGGGTGGGACGGACCCCCGGACCGGAGCCGCCTTCACATACTACGAGACGGCCGGGGGAGGGATGGGTGCCGGACCGGGCCGTCCTGGGCTCTCGGGGGTCCACGTCCACATGTCCAACACCCTCAACACCCCGGTGGAAGCCCTGGAGCACGCCTATCCCTTCCGCGTGGAGCGGTACGCGCTCCGGAGGGGCTCCGGGGGCCGGGGCCTCCACTCGGGTGGGGAGGGGCTCCGACGGGACCTCCGCTTCCTGGGAGAGGCGGAGGTGACCGTGCTGGCGGAACGCCGGCAGGCCGGACCCGAGGGCGCTCGGGGCGGGGGTCCGGGCGCCCCGGGAGCCACGGTCCTCCTCCGGGACGGAGAGGAGAAAATGCTCCCCGGAAAGGTTACCTTTCGAGCCCTTCCCGGAGATGTCCTGAGCATCCGGAGCCCCGGCGGCGGCGGATGGGGGACGTCCCCGGGAGGGGAGCCCCCCGACCATGGCACCTCCTGAACCCGGACGCCCCCCCTTCCACGGAGACACCACGCCCCATGCACATCCAGCTCGCCCTCGTCTGTGA
>JBJHCB010000479.1:0-1667 GCA_050485805.1 Gemmatimonadota bacterium
CGCTTCCACGGCCAGACCGGTGAAGTCCAGGGTGAGGGCGTGGGCGCCCCGCTGCTCGGGGCGGATGTAGCGGATCACCGTCCGGCTGGAGATCCGGTCGTTCTCCTTCGGGATCACGAGCTCCACATCGTAATGGAGGACGTCGATCTCGTCGGTGTATTGCCCGGGAGCGGGAGGGAGTCCCATGGGAATGGGTTCGGGCGCCGTCCACTCCGCCTCCTCCACCAGGGGTGGAGGGGAGAGGGTGTCCCACGGGGGGGGCTCGGGCTCCGGCGGGGGGGGAGGACGGAGAAGACCGCAGCCGCCCGTGAGGAGGGTCGAGGCCAGGAGACCCAGGGGAAGGAGGAGCCCCCGGAGGAGAGCGCCGGCGGAGGGAGCGGGGCCATGGAGAGGCGGGGGCCCACCGCGGCGGGACGCTGGGGGAACCGGTGACGGCATGTCCGTGGGGACGGGGGGGAGGGGAAGGGGAGCACCGCCTGGCCGGGGGGACCGGCGGGAGCGGAAGATAGGATTCCATCCGGCGACGCGCGAGGAGGGGGGCGGGGGCGGAAGCCGGTGTGGGAGCGTGGAGTCAACCCCTGGCCTGGAGCCCCAGCACCACCGCCGCCGTGTCGTGGACCGGTGTGGGTACCCCCACCTCCCTCCCCATCCGGGCCACGGCGCCACTCAGGATGTCCAGCTCGTTGGGGCCGCCGGCCTCCACATCGTGGAGGAAGCTGGGCTTCAGGGGGTCCGGGAGGTCCCCGAGGAGACCCAGGGCGGTGTCCTCCACATCGGGAGGGAGTGGAACGTCCATCCCCCGGCCCACGGCGGCGATCTCCTCCACCGCCCTCCGGAGGAGATCGTTTCCCCAGCGGGCGCTGCGCACCGCGCCGATCTCCCTCCGGGCGAGACCGCAGACGGCGCTGAACGCCGCCAGGAACACGAACTTCCGCCAGAGCTCCACGTGGATCAGGGGGGTGGCCTCGGCTTCCACGCCCACCCCCCGCAGGGCCTGGCAGAGCGCCTCTCCGGCGGGGGACGGGGCGCCCACCCGGACCCGCTGGAAGTCGCTCCGCCGGACCACCACCCCGGGCTCCGGCCGATGGGCGCTGATGTAGGTGAGGCCCTGGAGGACGCGGTCCGCCGGGACCCCCGCCGCCTCCAGCCGCCCCACGGCGTCCACCCCGTTCAGGAAGGGGACGATGGTGGCGCCTCCCCGGGCGAGCTCCACGATGAGGGGGGTGAGCTCGTCCAGGGAGTAGGACTTCACCGCCACCAGCACCACCTCCGGGTCCCCCAGCTCCCGGGGGAGGTCGGTGGCGGCGGGATGGGTCACCCAGCTCCCCCCGGGAAAGCGGAGCTCGAGCCCCCGGGAGCGGATGGCCGCCAGGTGGGGGCCCCGGGCCAGGAGACGGACGTCATGGCCCCCCCGGGCCAGGAGCCCGCCGTACCACCCTCCCACGCCACCGGCGCCCAGGATGGCGATTCTCATCCCCCGGTCCGCCTGGCTGCCACGGCGATGGCGTCGGTCTCGATGAGCTGGCGCTCGTCGGAGAGGCGGGAGATCTCCACCAGGGTGGAGGCAGGCCAGGGCTCGGCCAGGGACTCCCGCCAGACCGCTTCCACCGCAGGCCACTCCCGGATGTCCCGGATGTAGGTCCGGATCTGGACCAGGTCGTCCAGGG
>JBJHCB010000480.1:0-1665 GCA_050485805.1 Gemmatimonadota bacterium
GTGGTGACCAGGGTGGAGGACTTGGCCCCCACCTCGCACCCGTAGGCCATGCAGAACCCGCAGTGGATGCAGCCGGGGCGACCGTCGTGGGGCTGGGACAGGATGGCCATGGGTGCGGGCTGGGCATACCATCCCAGCCGTTCGGCCCCCCGCTCCAGGAGGACGCCCGAGGATTTCACCGGAAGGGGAGGCACGGGATAGGGGCGGGAACGGGGCGGATCGGAGGGGCCGGGGCTCCCCGAGACGCCGATCTCCCAGTCCACCTTCGTGTAGTAGGGCTCCAGCTCCTCGTAGGTGATGGGCCAGTCGGCGAACCCCGTCCCGGAGATGGGTCCCAGCAGGCTCCGCTCCCGGAAGTCCAGGGGCCGAAGGCGCCAGTAGTTGGCGGTGAAGTGGACGCTGCTTCCCCCCACCCCCTGGGCGTAGATCATGGGCGGAGGTGTGCCCCGGACCTCGGCCTCCTCCCCCTCGTCCCGCCGGAAGGTCTGGGGGAAGCGGTGGGCCGGCGGACTGAGCTCCCCCAGGAGCCAGGTGGCCAGCTCGTCGTGCCCGAAGTCCTCGTTTCGCCGCCACGGTCCCTGCTCCAGGACCACCACGGAGAAGCCGGCGGAGGCCAGTTCCTTCGCCAGGACCCCCCCGGCGGCTCCGGCCCCAACCACCACGAAGTCCACCTCGTCTCCCGCCTGGAAGGTCCTCATCCGTCGTACGCACCGAAGGGGGGGGCATAGGCCGGCAGGAACTCCGCATCCAGGATCCGCCATCCCGCCCCGTCCCGGTTCCCCCCGTGGTGGGGGTCGGAGAAGGTCCCCATGACCACCAGCATCCGGAGGAGCTCGAAGCGCCCGTCCTCTTCCAACTCCCGGAGGATCCGGTCCTGGCTCTCGGGGTCCAGGTCGGCGAAGCCCCCGGGAGGGGCGTCCCCGTCCAGGACGCCCAGGAAGGCCCGCACCGGCTCCTCGAAGTCAGGGAAGAGCTGCACCAGGGCGCCGTCGGCGAAATGGACCGCCCCCGCCTCCTCGGCGCCGGGGAGCTCCGGGTCACTGGGCAGGATCCGTCCCGCCGCCGCCGCAAAGGTGCGGCCCTCGGCCGGGGTGAAGAGCCGGAGGGAATCTCCCCGCTGGGCGGCCTCCCGGGCGCAGGCCGCAAGGCCTCCCAGGGCCGGAAGGTGGAGAAGGAGCCAGCTCCCCTTCACCATATCCATGGTGCTCCGGACGAAGTCCCGCCGGGTGGGAAGGGGGGAAGGGGGAGGAGAGGGGTCGGACACGGGACCTCCGGGGGGTGGGACCGGGAGGACCACCCGGGACGGGCCCTCCCGCTTCGCCAGGATACATCGGCGTCGTGTCGGGACCAACGAAAAGATTCCGGGCCCGCCTCCCACCTCGCCGGGGGAGGGTGGCGGGCGTCTCCGGGGTGTCACGCACGGGCCCGGTCGTTCGTTCCAGTGGTGAAGGGAGGCGCCCGGGGGTGCACCGAGGAACGGACACACCCCTCCCGCCTCCGCCCCTGGACCCCAACGGAGCAGATCGACATGGGACGACGTACGAGTTGGAGCCCGCCCGCAGGCGTGCTGGCCACCTTCCTGACCCTGGCCCTCGCCGCCTGCGCGGAGAGCCCCGCAGGACCCCCCGCCGCCGACGACTTCGAACTGAACCCCGGGAGCTACGC
>JBJHCB010000481.1:0-1660 GCA_050485805.1 Gemmatimonadota bacterium
CGGCGTTGGTGCCGTGGGGGAACACCCCGGCGTCGGTGCCGACCGCGATGGGGACCCCCGCAGCCACCGCGCGCCGGTGCGACTCCCGGGCCACGGGAGCGATCTCCAGTGCCTTGATGGCCGAGCCCGGAGCCAGGGTCCCGTCCTGGGCCGCCTGGTAGACGTACTCGAAGGCCATGACGGTGGGAACGAGGTAGGTCCCCCGCTCCTGCATCTCCCGCAGGATCTCCTCGTCCAGCTCGGCCCCGTGGTCGATGGAGGCCACCCCGGCCCGCACAGCGTTCCGCACGCCCTCGATCCCGTGGGCGTGGGCCAGGACCCTCCGATCCAGCATGGTGGCGGTCTCCACCAGGGCCTGGAGCTCCTCGAAGGTGGCCTGGGCGGGCCCGATCTCGGTGCCGGCGGACATGACCCCGGCGGTGGCGCAGGTCTTGATGACGTCCGCCCCGTACTTGATCTGGTAGCGGACCGCCGCCCGGGCCTGCTCGGCCCCGTTGAAGACGCCGTCCTCGATCCCCGTCTCCCGGAGGAGGTCGGGGCGGAGGCCCGTGCGGTCGCAGTGGGAGCCGGTGGTCCCCAGGCCGTTCCCGGCGGCGTAGATCCGTGGGCCGGGGACCGTCCCCCGCTGGATGGCCTCCCGGAGGGCCATGTCCGCGAACTCTCCCGCCCCTGCGTTCCGGATGGTGGTGAAGCCCGCCAGGAGGGTGGTCCGGGCGTTCCGCGCCCCCACCAGGGCCCCGCTCCCCGGGAACTGGCGGAAGGGGTCGGGGGCGAGCTGACCCGTGGGGTCCGAGGTGATGTGGGTGTGCAGGTCCATGAGACCGGGAAGGACCGTCCACTCCGAGAGGTCCACGACATGGTAGCCCGACGGAGCGTGGGTCCCGTCCCTGACCTCCTGGATCCGACCGTCCTGGACCAGGATGCTCACGGCGCCCCGGAGGGTCTCCCCCGTCCCGTCGAAGAGGGCGCCGGCCTGGATCACCGTCGCCTCGGCGGACGGCGCCTGGGCCTGGAGGGGAGCTCCCCCGGCCGCGGCCGCCGCCACGAGGCCCGAGAGGAGAAGGGCCGGAGGGAGCACCCGCCGCCGGGCGGATACGGGAAGGGGCAGGGACGAAGGGGACATGGAACCTCCGGAGGGTGGGATGCGGTTCGAGGCGAGGGGGGGTGGAGGACGCGGGATCAACGGGAACCCGACGCCTCCCCGGCCAGCTCCGAGGCCACCCGCTCCACGTCCCGGAGGACCCGGAGGAGGTTCCCTCCCCAGAGCTTCCGGATCTCCTCCTCGGAGTAGCCCCGGCGCACCATCTCCAGGGTCACGTTGAAGGTCTCCGACGAATCGTTCCACCCCACCACGCCGCCACCGCCGTCGAAGTCGGAGGAGATCCCCACATGGTCGATCCCCACCAGCTCCACGGCATAGTCGATGTGGTCGATGTAGTCCTGGAGGGTGGCGGGGGGCCAGCGCTCATCGATCTCCGCCATTCCCCGGTCCCACTCGGCCCGATCCTGGGAGGAGAGGACGTCGGGGTTGAAGCCCTCGAGGCCCACCCGCTCCCGGAGATCGGCCACGGCCTGGTTCCGCTCCGGCGGCTGGACCTTCACGAAGCCCGCCAGGGCGGTGGTCTGGGCCACCCCCCCGTTGTCCCGGATGGCCCGGAGC
>JBJHCB010000482.1:0-1635 GCA_050485805.1 Gemmatimonadota bacterium
ACCTCCGGAAGGCGGTGAACCGGGCGGGCTACAAGGTGCAGTCCCTGGTGCTCTCCCCCCTGGCCACCGCCCGGGCGGTCCTCACCGAGGACGAGAAGGAGGTGGGGGTGGCCCTGGTGGGGGTGGGGGCGGCCACCACGGAGGTCTGCGCCTACCTGGAGGGGAAGATCCGTCACATCGGCGTCCTCCCCCTGGGGGGGGACACGGTGACCAACGACCTGGTCCGGGGGCTCTCCATCCCCTTTGCCGAGGCCCAGCGGGCCAAGGAGACCCATGGGGTGGCCTTTGCCCAGCTCGTGGATCCCCAGGAGACGGTGGAGCTCCCCGGCCCCGGTCCCGGCCAGACCCGGCACGTCGCCCGGGAGCTCATCGCCCACATCGTGGAGCAGCGCCTGGACGAGATCTTCGGCCTGGCGCAGCAGGAGCTGGACCGGGCGGGGGTCCTGGATCGGCTGGGGGCCGGCGTCGTCCTCACGGGGGGGACCTCGGCGCTGAACGGGATCCTGGAGATGGCCCAGCAGTGCTTCTCCTCGCCGGTCCGGGTCGGGGTCCCGGCGGAGGGGCTCTCGGGTCTGGCCGAGTCCGTGGCCCGGCCCCGCTTCTCCACGGTGACCGGGGTCTGCCTCTACGGGGCCGACCGATTCCACGAGACGGGGGTCGGGGTCAGCACCCTCTCCTCGGGGTGGGCCACCCGCATCGGAGCGTGGATCCGTGAGTTCTTCTGAGCGGGACCCCGGCCCTTCCCGGGCTCGGGAGGGGGGACCGGGTGGAGCACGGGGTCGGGCCCCTCCGAACCGGACTCGATGGTCACTGGACAGCGGGGCGAGGAACACACACATTGCCGCAACCTCGGGAGGAGACTGATGATGATCTTCGAATTCGAAGAGACCCCGGCGCAGAACGCCCGGATGAGGGTCATCGGCGTGGGAGGCGCCGGTGGAAATGCCGTGAACCGCATGGTGGACGAGGATCTGGAGGGGGTGGAGTTCATCTCCGCCAACACCGATGCCCAGGCCCTCAAGAACTCCCAGGCGGGGATCACCATCCAGCTGGGGAAGAAGCTCACCCGGGGGCTGGGGGCCGGCGCCCGGCCGGAGATCGGCCGACAGGCCATCGCCGAGTCGGAGGAGGAGGTCCGGAAGGCCCTGGACGGAGCCGACCTGGTCTTCATCACCGCCGGGATGGGCGGGGGGACCGGCACCGGGGCCGCCCCCCTCATCGGGGAGATCGCCCGGGAGATGGGCGCCCTCACCATCGGGATCGTCACCCGCCCCTTTTCCTTCGAGGGGAAGAAGCGGATGCGCCAGGCGGACCAGGGGCTGGCCGAGCTGCGCCGGGCCGTGGACACCATGATCGTGGTGCCCAACGACCGGATCCTGGCCGTGGTGGGGAAGGGGACCACCTTCAAGGACGCCCTCAAGAAGGCGGACGAGGTGCTCCTCCACGCCACCCAGGGGATCTCCGATCTCATCCGGGTCACCGGCGAGGTGAACGTGGACTTCGCCGACGTCCGCACCATCATGGCGTGCCGGGGACCGGCGCTCATGGGGTCCGGATTCGGCGAGGGCGAGAACCGGTCTCAGGAGGCGGCCCAGGAGGCCATTTCCTCGCCCCTGCTGGACGATGTCTCCATCC
>JBJHCB010000483.1:0-1635 GCA_050485805.1 Gemmatimonadota bacterium
CCCCACCACGTCCAGGTGCCCCATGACGATGACGGGGGCACGGTCCGGGTCCATGGCCCGGAGGCGGGCCACCACGTTCGCCCGGCCGGGATCCGTCTCGTGGACGTGGATCTCCACCCCCTCCAGGTCCTGGAAGTACGCCTCGAACCACCGGGCGGCCTCGAGCTCGTTCCCCGGCGGATTCTGGGTGTCGATGCGGATGAGGGCCTCCAGGGATTCCCGGGTCTCCACCGCGGCCCACTCCCGGTCGTATCCCGCCGGGGGTGGGGCGGCCACCTGCCAGGTGGCGGGGTCCACGGACTGGGCCGCCGCAGGGGCGGGAGCCAGGAGGAGCGGGGCCTGGGCCAGGACGGCGAGGCCCAGGCCGGCAAGGGCCAGGAGGGCCGGAGCCGGGAGAATCGGGGCCCGGAGAGCAGGGGCCTGCACCGGGAGGAGGGGGAGAAGACGGAGCATGGCGGGGCGCGAAGGGGAAGGGGGGAGGCGGTGGGAACCCGGGCCGTGGAAGTCGCCCAGTGCAGGGCCGCCGGGAGTTCGTTTTGGAGGTCCTCCGGCGGAGGGCATCCTGCGGGATCCGACATCCCGGAGTAGGATCCCTCCACGGGGCGGAAGGATCCCAGCGGGGGGGCGGTGGAAGCCCTCCCTCACCCCGCTACCCGCCGGGTCTCCGGGAGCCCCAGGACCCAGCTCGATCCCAGGGCTTGCGTAGGGGTAAGGGCGCCCTGGAGGGGCTCGGCCACGCCGTCGGCGGTCGCCGCCAGCACCGCCTCCACCGCCCGGATCCCCGCGACGGGAGTGAAGCGAGTCCCATCGAGCGTCTCCAGCATCACCTCCGCACCGACCTCACCGGCCTCGCCTGGCGCCCACGCCCGGGCCCACACCCGGGCCCGGCCCGCGGCGCGGACGGCCTCATCCGGCCCGCCGGCCCGTCTCCCCACCCTCCGCTGGAGGGCGCGGCGGAGGGGCCCCATGGCCAGGAGTCCCCGGAGCAGGGGGAGAACCAGGGGAAGGAGGCGGCGGGTGGAGGGAGAGGAGGCCATGTAGAAGGTGACGTGGGGGATCCCCGTGGTACGGGGAGCGCTGGCCAGGTCCCCCCAGGTGTAGGGGACCACCGGACGGACTCCCCCGGCCTCTCCCGGACCGAAATCCACCTCCCGTCGGAACTCCCGGGCGCCCGGACGAGCGGGTATGAGGCGGCTCCCCCGGCACACCAGCAGGCCCTGTGGGAGGTGCTCCAGGATGGTCTTGAGGGTGCCCCCGCTGGCGGTCCCTCCGGAGCGGAGGGCCAACTCCAGGAAGGTGGCTCCGGGAGCCTCGGCCGCGGCCCAGGCGGCCGCGGCATCGGTGGGGACCACGTCCAACCCCACCGCCGGGAGCAGGACGATCCCCCGCTCCCGGGCCTCCCGGTCCCGGGCGTAGATGGCCTCCAGGACCACCGGCTCCCCGGTGATGTCCAGGTAGTGGACCCCCAGTTCCAGGCAGGCATCCACCACGGGGCGCCAGGTGTGGACGAAGGGCCCCGCCGCCAGGAAGACCAGTCCCACCCCCTCCAGCCCCCCCCGGACCGCGGCGGGGTCGGCCAGGGGGAAGACCCGCCCGTCGAGGCCCGTCCGCGCCGTCGATCACGAGGTCCTGCGG
>JBJHCB010000484.1:0-1629 GCA_050485805.1 Gemmatimonadota bacterium
CTCGTACGCCTCCTCCCAGCGGGCCACCTCCTGCCGGAGCGCCTGGAGCTCCTCCTCCTTCCGGAGCAGTTCCCGCTTGAGGGCTTCGGCGTCGAGGGGCAGGTCCTTCTCGATGGTGGACATTCGCACTCTCCTGGGGGGGACGATGGTCTCTTCCAAGATGCTCCGGGGCGGAGGAGGGGTCAACGCGACCCCAGGCGGTATCCCACGTAGATGGCCCGCCCCGCCACCGGATTCCCGGTGAGGTCCGGGCGGTCGGCATCGGTGAGGTTCCGGGCATCCACGTTCAGGTGACCTCCCAGGAGGGGCACCTCCAGGCGGAGGTCCACCTCCACCCAGCTCTCCTCCCCGGTGCGCCGACCCTGGACCGCGCGCAGGGTCAGGACCGCGTCGTCGGGAAGGCGATGGCTATACCCCACGATCCACTGGTCCCGGAGGGGCCGGAGGGCGTACTTGGACTCCACACCCTCCTCCACCTCGGCGGCCACGGAGAGCCAGGTTCCCCCGGTGAAGAAGGAGCGCCCGTCCCCCATCTCCCACCGGGCCTCCGCCTCCAGCCCCTTGAAACGGGCCCGGGTCACGTTCCGGGTCTCCCACATGGCTTCCGACCCCGCCGGGCGCGCCCAATCGATGAGGTTCGTGGAGGTGCGGCGGAAGCCCGCCACGTCCAGGCGGAAGTCCCCCCCGTCCTCCCAGGTGAGCCCCACCTCCCAGGCATCGGATTCCTCGGGCAGGAGCTCCGGCGAGGCCTGGTGGGCCGGGTCGGTATAGTGGCGCTCCGTCCAGGACGGACCCCGGAAGGCCCGCCCCCACGAGGCCCGGAGCCGCACGTCCTCCTCCACCGGGATCGCCACCGCCACCGAGGGGGAGACGAAGTCGCCCCAGCGGTCGTGGCGGTCCAGACGGATCCCCCCGGAGACGTCCACCCCGCCCCCCGTGGCCCAGGCCCCTTCCCCGAAAAGGGCCCAGCGCTCCTCCTCCCGGTCCCCCAGGGTGCCGCTCTCCAGGCGGTCCCGGCCCCCCTCTCCGCCCAGCGCCATGGAGATGCCCGGGGCCAGGCGGAGCCGGCCCACCACCTCTCCCCCGAGCTGGGTGGAGACGTGCTGGTTCCGGTAGAAGGCCGGGTCCTCCCGGATGAGGATGAAGTCGTCGGTGTGCTCCCTCCAGGTGATGCGGGGCTCAAGCTCCAGCCGGCCGGGGGCCATGGGGCGCCACCCCGCCGAGGCGGTGGTGGCCCGGGTGGACTCGAAGGAGGGGAAGGGAGCATAGAAGCCGTCGGCCCCGAAGTCCCGCTCCCCCCGGGAGAGTTCGCCGGTGACCCGTCCCCCCAGGAGGGGGAGCCGGAGGGCGGCGGTGCCCAGGAGCTGCTCCCAGTCGGTCCCCTCCCGGTGGCCGTCCGAGTTCCCCATCTCCCCGGAGAGCTGCAGGGAGCCCCGGGGACCCAGGGGGATCCCCCCCTGCCCCGCCAGGGTCCGGGTGCCGAAGGAGCCCCACTCCCCCCGGAAGCTCCACGACGGGTCGTCCCGGGTGACCACATTCACCACGCCCCCCACGGCGTCGCCCCCATAGAGGACCGAGGCGGGGCCCCGGAGGATCTCGATCCGCTCCACCCGGTCCAGGGGGATGGCC
>JBJHCB010000485.1:0-1615 GCA_050485805.1 Gemmatimonadota bacterium
CCTTCGAGGGACGTCACGTCCTCATCGTGGAAGACATCATCGACAGCGGGAACACGCTCCGGCGTCTCCTTCCCCTCCTCGAGGCCCGGGGACCCCGGAGCCTCGAGATCTGTACGCTCCTGCACAAGCGAATCACCCGAATGGAACGGGAGGCCCGCTGGGTGGGGTTCGACTGCCCCCACGAGTTCGTGGTGGGGTACGGACTCGACCACGCGGAGAACTTCCGTCATCTCCCCTTCATCGGAAGCCTCTGAGGCCCCCGGGCCTGCGGCTCCCCGGAAACGCGACAGCGCACATGGCAGACCAGGGTCCCCAGAAGCAGGAACCGAACCGCCCCGGATTCTCCCGGGTCTCCAGGACGGCCTCGTTCTGGGTGCTCCTCATCCTCCTTCCGGTCTTCATGATGACCCTCCTCCGGGGACCGGAGGAGCCCATCCTCGACTTCGACACCACCGAGTTCAACCGGCAGGTGGAGGCGGGGAACGTGGACTCCATCCTGGTCACCGAGGGGGTGCGGATCGAGGGTGCCCTCCGCTCGGAGGTGAGCCGGGACGGGGAGGAGTACCGCCGCTTCCGGACCTCGGTGACCTCGGCGGTCTCCGAGGAGCGGGTGGACGCATGGGAGGCCCGGGGGATCATCGTGAGCTCGGACTGGCCCTCGTCCCCCTGGTGGTCGGGGCTCCTCCTCTCCCTCCCCTGGATCCTCATCCTCCTCGTCTTCTGGTTCTGGTTCATCCGGAGCATGCAGGGCGGGGGGAACAAGGCCTTCCAGTTCGGCCGCTCCAAGGCGAAGCTCATCTCCCCCGACACCCCGAAGGTGACCTTCGAGGACGTGGCCGGGGCAGACGAGGCAAAGGAGGAGCTCACCGAGGTCATCGAGTTCCTGAAGGACCCGGCCCGCTTCGGTCGACTGGGCGGGCGTCTCCCCAAGGGCGTGCTCCTGGTGGGGCCTCCCGGGACGGGAAAGACCCTCCTGGCCAAGGCGGTGGCAGGTGAGGCGGGGCGTCCCTTCTTCCAGATGTCCGGATCGGACTTCGTGGAGATGTTCGTCGGGGTGGGAGCCTCCCGGGTCCGGGACCTCTTCGAGCAGGGGAAGCTCCATGCCCCCTGCATCATCTTCATCGACGAGATCGATGCGGTGGGACGCCACCGGGGCGCAGGGCTCGGGGGTGGGCACGACGAGCGGGAGCAGACGCTGAACCAGCTCCTGGTGGAGATGGACGGCTTCGAGGCCAACGAGGGGGTGATCCTCCTGGCGGCGACGAACCGACCCGACGTCCTGGATCCCGCCCTCCTCCGCCCGGGGCGCTTCGACCGGCAGGTGGTGGTGGACTCCCCCGACGTGAAGGGGCGGGAGCAGATCCTCAAGGTCCACGCCCGTAAGCTCCCCCTGGAAGAGGACGTGCACCTGGAGATCATTGCCAAGGGAACGCCGGGGCTCTCCGGCGCCGACCTGGCCAACATCTGCAACGAGGCCGCCCTCCTGGCGGCCCGGCGCGGAGCCGAGCGGGTCTCCATGACCGACTTCGAGCAGGCGAAGGACAAGGTCATGCTGGGGACCGAGCGCCGGAGCATGGTCCTGACCGAGAACGAGCGGCGGCTCACCGCCTACCAC
>JBJHCB010000486.1:0-1598 GCA_050485805.1 Gemmatimonadota bacterium
ACGCCGGGAGAAGGGGACCTCCCGTCCGCCGCAGGGGACCGCCCGCCCACCCCGGGGGACCGTCCCCCAACCCCGGGGGGCTCCACGGTGGCCGCCGCCTTCCTCCGGGCCGGACGGGTGAAGAAGGTCACCGTGGACGGAGAGGAGCCCCCCCGGATCGCCGACGCCCTGGGGCGGGTGGGGGCCGTCCTCTTCACCCCGGAGGATGTCCGCCTCGTCTCCGACGGCCCGCCGGAGCGCCGGCGCTTCCTGGACATCCTCCTCTCCCTGAACCTGCCCGGATACCTGGACGACCTGCAGCGGTACCGTCAGGTCCTGGCCCAACGGAACGCCGCGCTCCGGGACGGGCGGGGAGGCGGCGCCGTCCGGGCCTGGGACCCCCTCCTGGTGGAGGCCGGCGCCCGACTCACCGCCGCACGGCACCGGTGGGTCCGGGAGGAGGCACCGGCCTTCCTGGCCCACTACGCCCGGGTCTCGGGGGAGGAGGAGGCGACCCTGGAGTACCGGCCGTCCATCCCCCCAGCCGACACCCCTTCCGGCGTCGAGGACGGGGACCGGGTGCCGTCCATCATGGAGGCGTTCCGGGAGGCCCTCCTCCAGGGGGCGGAAGGTGAGATGCGCCGAGGGACCACCCTCACCGGCCCACACCGGGACGATCTGCGGATCCTCCTCCGTCCCGGGACCTCCGGGGAGCGGGACCTCCGGGAGTTCGGATCCGGGGGGCAGCGCCGGACGGCCGCCCTGGCTCTCCGTCTCCTGGAGGCGGGGACCCTGGCCCGTCGCCTGGGACGCCCCCCCCTCCTCCTCCTGGACGACATCTTCGCGGAGCTGGATGAGGGTCGATCGGAGCGGATCATGGAGCTCCTGGAGGAGGCGCCGGTGGGGCAGGTGATCCTCACGGCGCCCAAGGACTCGGACGTGCGATTCCGGAGCGATAGGCTCCCCCGGTGGCGCATCCGGGACGGGGTGGTGGCGTGAGCGGGCCGAAGGGGGAGGGTCCGGACCGGGTGGGGGACCTGCTGGGCGGTCTCCTCCGGAAGTGGGGGGTGGACCGGGAGGTGGCCCGGCAGGGAGCCCTGGAGCGCTGGCCCCAGGTGGTGGGGGATCGCATCTCCGCCGTGACCACCCCCCGTTCGGTGGCCTCCGGGATCCTCTTCGTGGAGGTCCGGTCCAGCGCGTGGATGAACGAGCTGAACCTCATGCGGCATGACCTCCTGCGGCGCCTGAACGCCGGCGAGGAGGAGGGCCGCGTGGAACGGATCGTCTTCGTCCTGGCGGAGGATTCCGGGCGGGGCTGACCCAGGCTCCGGGGGGTGGCCGGGCCCCGCTCCCGGGGTGGTCCCGGCAATGGCAGGATTCGCAGGATTCCGCTAAATTTCAATGTCTCCAGGGTGACCGCGAGGGCGGTCCGACGGGGGCGGAATGGACGCCGCGGGGCTCCGCACTCCCTCCCCCCCTCCTCCCAACCCGAAGGGTTCATGGCCGACCAACCCACCGACCCCCAGACGAACGAGTACGGCGCCGGGCAGATCCAGGTCCTCAAGGGGCTGGAGGCCGTGCGGAAGCGCCCGGGGATGTACATCGGGTCCACCTCGGGC
>JBJHCB010000487.1:0-1593 GCA_050485805.1 Gemmatimonadota bacterium
CCGCCACCACCGGGAGCGGGCTGGCCTGGATCGCCCGGTTCGCGGCCTGCCCCGCCTCCACGTAGCGCCGACGGTCCTCCCTGGAGGCCTCCCCACCCCGGTGGGCCACCAGGTCCGCGCCCACGGAGAAGGCCCGCCCCCGGCCGGTGAGGACCACCGCCCGGAGGGTGGGATCCGCCTCGGCGAGCGCCAGGGTCTCCTGGAGGAGCAGGTAGAGCTCCAGGGTCACCGCGTTCAGGCGCTGGGGCCGGTTCAGGGTCACCACGAGGATGGGCCCGTCGCGGTTCGACTCCAGCACCGGGGCGTCGTCGGGACCCGGGTCGGGATCCGGGTTGGGGGCAGGGTCGGGAGCGGGGATCGCGGTCATGGTCCGGAGGCGGTGGAGGGGGGTCCAGGGTCGCGGAGTCGTGGAGTCGGGGAGTCGCCGGATCGCGGAGTCGCGGAGTCGCGGAGTCTGGGAGTCGCCGGATCGATGCGTCAGGGGACAGGGTCCAGGGGTCCTGGCGTTTGCCTGCGGGCCTCAATTCCCATATTATGGGAATTATTCCTTCTTTATGGTACACCCCACTCTCGCACCGGGTTTCATGCTTCGCCAGTGCATGGCCGTCCTCCGTCTCTTCACGCCCCACCGCAGCGAGCTCGGGATGGTGGAAGCCGCTGAGCTCCTGGGGACTCCCCGGAGCTCCGTCTCCCGATGGTTGCGGGCCATGGCGGAGGAGGGCTTCCTGGTCCGCGACCCGGGATCGGGGCAGTACCGCCTGAGCATGGAGCTGGCCGCGCTGGGAGAGGTGGCTCGTCGCTCCACCTCCCTGCAACGGATCGCCCGCCCCATCCTGGAGGAGCTGGTGGCGGACTCGGGAGAGACGTCCAACCTGGTCACCCTGGACGGGCGGGTGGCGGTGAACGTGGAGGTGGTTCAGAGTCCCCAGCCGGTGACCCACGTGGGCGTGTTGGGCCGTCGCCTCCCCCTCCACGCCACGGCGGCGGGCAAGGTCCTCCTCGCCTGGCTCCCGGCGGACCGACTCCCCTCCCTCCTGGAGGAGCCCCTTCCCCGCTTCACCCCCCGGACCCTCCACACCCGGGCGCGGGTGGCGGCCGAACTGGAGCAGGTCCGGAAGCAGGGGTACGCCACGGCCTGGGAGGAGTGGGAGGCGGACCTGGCCGCGGCCTCGGCGCCGGTGCGGGACCACCGGGGGCAGGTGGTGGCCGCCATCACCTCCAGCGTCCCGGTCTCCCGGGCCCGCCCGGGGGGAATGGCCACCCTGGGGAAGCGCGTCCGTGGGGCGGCGGATGCCCTCTCCAGAGCAATGGGTTACCGGGAGGAGTCCCACCCGGGGGGCTGACCTCCTCGCGAATCCGGGCCGGGACACCCCGCCAAGAGGCCCCGAGCGCGCCGGAGGGGGGCCTACGACCCGGCCGGATCCGTGGCCAGGGGGAGGTGGATCCGGAAGCGCGTGCCCTGGCCGGGCCGGCTCTCCACCCCGATGGTCCCCCCGCTCTGCTGGACGATCCCGTAGACCGTGGCCAGCCTCAGCCCCGTCCCCCGGGCGGCCTCCTTGGTGGTGAAGAAGGGCTCGAAGATGTGTTCCAGGG
>JBJHCB010000488.1:0-1588 GCA_050485805.1 Gemmatimonadota bacterium
GCGGTGGACCTCAGCGCCGGCGGAGGACCCGGGCGCCCACCTCCATCCTTCGCTCCCGGGGGCTCCCGGGGGCCCCGGCCAGGGCCCAGCTTCCCCGTGCCGACAGCTCCACCGGGAAGCGGAGCTCCTCCAGGAGGGGGGCGGACCATCCCGCCAGGCGGAGCTCCGCCACGCCCAGGTGCTGGGTCACCCCGGGGGCTGAGCGGACCGGATCGCCGGTGGCGGTGGCCCACCGCCCCTCACCCCCGCGTACCCACTCGTACCCGCCACCCAGGAAGAGGCCCGGTGTCACCGCCCACCGGGGGGTGACACCGAGCCGGATCCGGTCCCCAGGCGCTCCGTTCACCACCTCCCTCCGGGTGGCTGCTTCCCAGGGACGGGCGGGGTCGGTGGCCAGGAGGACCACCGCCTCCTCCAGGAAGGTGGTCCAGTCCAGGGTGACCAGCATCCCCACCCGCCCCCCTCCCGAAACCAGGTCGGTGACCCAGCGCACCCCGCCTCCGGCGTACCCCCGGGGGGGCTCCAGGGGGGTGACGAGGGAGAGGGAATCGGCCGTCCCCGTTCCGAACCGCGCCGTGAGCTCCACCGCGCTCCGGATCCCCGGGCGGCTGCCCTCCGGAGGGAGCCGCAGGAGCCCGATCCCCAGGTGGGCCTCCACATCTCCCAGGAGGAGGAACGCCTCCGGGGTCTCCGTGGGGAACCCCGAGGTCCCCCACACCGGGCTCACCACCTCCCGCTGGAAGAAGGCCTCGTCCAGCCCCGTGGTGGCCAGGGGGAGCTCGATGGCACCCTCGGCACCCCAAGAGAAGAGCTCCTCCCGCATGCCGGTCCACCGGTCCGCCAGCGCCAGCCCCAGGTCGGTCCCCTCCCGGGGGAACGCGGTCCCCTCTCCCCACACCGTATCCAGGAGGTCCAGGAATCCGGCCACCCGGGATTCCGTTTCCCGTCCGGACCGACACCCCTCGGAGTCCTCTCCCGATTCCTGGCACACCTGGTCCACCCGTTCGCGGAGCTCCTCCAGCGCCTGGAGCCCCCCGCTGCGGAAGGCCGTGCGGGCCTGGGACCCGGGGCTCAGCCCCAGGGTGGCCCCCTCCCCGTCCAGGAGGAGGTGGGCGTCGGTGCGGCGCCGGACGAAGGGGACGGTCACGGACAGGCTCAACCGATCCATGAATCCATACCCCACCCGGACGGGGAGCTCCTGCTCGTTCACCTCGAACCGACCCCGCACCGTCCCCAGGCGGACGGGGAAGGCGGACCCGCCGGCCAGCTCGTGGAGCGCCTCCTCCAGGGGGCGGAAGGCGGAGAAGGTCCCGGCGTCCACCTCGGCAAAGAAGCGGTCACCGAAGGGGATCCGCCCCTCCTCCCCGAACGCTCCGGGTGCCTGGTGGAAGGCGCCCCCCACCTGGAAGAGGACGGCACCGCGCGGGACCACCGGGTCCTCCACATGCTGGGCGGCCAGGCCGCCGCCCAGGGTCATTCCGGCCAGGAAGGCCACCCCTCCCATCCGAAGCGGTCCGCCCCGGTTCCGGAGCCATCCCCGGAGGGGGAAAGGGGACCGGAATGGACGGAGGACGGAACGGACCATGGA
>JBJHCB010000489.1:0-1583 GCA_050485805.1 Gemmatimonadota bacterium
CCCGGACGTAGACCCCCCGGCCGTCGAAGGTCCCCACCACCAGGTCCTCGATGATGGACGGGTCCACGAACTCCCCGTCCACCCGCACCAGGTAGTTCTGGGCCCCCACCTCGATGGACCCCCCCGGAATGTTCACGTTCTCGTCCCGGATGGCGTCCACCACGTCCTGGATGGCCAGGCCATAGAACTTGAGGCGGGGGAGGTCCACGTCCACCCGGACCTCCCGCTCCAGGCCGCCCCGGAGGTCCACCCGGAGGATCTGGGGGAGCTGCTCGATCCGGTCCTGCAGCGCCTCCCCGATCTCCTTGAGGCGGACCAGCCCGTACTCCCCGGCCAGGTTCACCTGCATGATGGGGAACTCGGAGATGTTGATCTCCACGATGGAGGGGTCCTCGGCGTCCGCCGGCAGGTTGGGGCGGGCCAGGTCCACCTTCTCCCGGACCTTCTGGAGGGCCTCGTTCAGGTCCGTCCGGGTGGAGAACTCCACCGAGATGGAGGAATAGCCCTCCACCGAAGTGGAGATCATCTCCCGCACCTCGGAGATGGTGTTGAGCTCATCCTCCAGGGGGCGGGTCACCAGGGTCTCCACGTCCGCAGGCGACACCCCGGGGTACAGGGTGTTCACCACCAGGATGGGGATGGCGATCTCCGGGGACGACTCCTTGGGGATGGCCCGGTAGGCCATGAGCCCGGCGAAGGAGACGATGAGGAAGAGCATCACCACGCTGGTCCGGTGGGCCAGCGCGAAGGAGGTGAGGCCGAACTCCTTGAACCGCGCCAGGAAGGCGGGGTCGTCCTCGGGAACGGGGTTCCGCTCTCCCCCCTCCAGCCAGGCCAGGTTGGCGCGCTCCGGGTCGTTGGGCCCCTGGTAGTCGCCGGGCGTCATGGCCGATCTCCCACGGCAGCCGTCCGCTCCCCGGTCACCTGGATCCGGTCACCGTCCGCCACCTGGGTCTGCCCCACCACGATGAGCCGGTCCCCGGGATCCAGCCCCTCCTCCACCACCACCATGTTCCGCTGGGCCGACCCGAGGCGGAGCGGGCGCACCCGGGCCACCGGGACCCCGTCCTCCTCCTGCGCCACGAAGGCCACGAACCCCTCCTCCACCCGGATCAGGGCGTTCTGGGGCACCACCACCACCCCTTCCAGCTCCTGCCGGGGGATCTCGAGGTTGGCCACCATCTCGGGCTTCACCACCCGGCCCGGGTTGGCCAGGACCAGCTCCACCTCGAAGGTGCGGTTCCGGGGGTTCACGGTGGAGCCCACGAACCGCACCGGAGCCTCGTAGACCTCCCCCCGGAGCACATCGAAGGTGACGCGGGCCCGGGCGCCGGAACGGACATCGCCGGCAAAGCGCTCCGGAACGCCGCCCAGCACCTTCACCGGGTCCACCTGCACCAGCCGGAGGACGGGCGTGCCGGCGGAGACCATCGTCCCCACCTCCACCAGCCGCTCGTCCACCACCCCGGAGAGGGGCGCCCGGACCAGGGTCCGCTCCAGCCGCTCCCGGAGGGTGGCCAGCTGCGCCTCCGCCTGCTCCAGCTGGAACCGGGCCTCCAGATAGGCCAATTCCGACCCCACCC
>JBJHCB010000490.1:0-1578 GCA_050485805.1 Gemmatimonadota bacterium
CATCTATCCCATCGCCTCCACCGAGGAGGCGATCCGGCTGGCCAACTCCCTGGGTCGGGAGGACACCCTCCTCTGCGGGGAGCGGAAGGGGCTCAAGATCGAGGGCTTCGACCTGGGCAACTCCCCCCGGGAGTTCACCCCGGACCGGGTGGGTGGGCGACGCCTGGTGATGACCACCACGAATGGCACCCGGGCCTTCCTGGCCGCCCAGGGGGCCCATCGGATCCTGGCCCTGTCCTTCCTCAACCTGGAGGCCGTGGCCCGGGCCGTGGGGACCCCGGACCGCCTCCTGGTGGTGTGCGCCGGGAAGGAGGACCGCTTCTCCCTGGACGACGCCCTCTGCGCCGGGGTCTTCCTCCGCCAGCTCCTGGGGCCCGACGCCCCGTCGGAGGCCGAGGGGCTCAACGACCAGTCCCGGGCGGTACTCACCCTTGCGGACGCCCACCTCCCCGACGCGGACTTCCTCCGGAGGACCGCGGCGGGGGCGGCCCTGGTGGAGGTGGGACTGGGAGAGGACCTTCCCGCCTGTGCCCTCCGCGATCGCCATGATCTGGTGCCGGAGATGGTGGACCGTGTGATCCAGCTTCCCCCCAAGGGCAGGTGACCATCCGGGGCCGGCCATGGTGAGACCCGAAGATCGACAGGAGCTCCTGGGGGTCGGTCTCCTGGCCCTCGCCCTGTTCGTCCTCCTGGCCCTCCTCCCGGTTCCCCTCCTGGGAGAGGCAGGGGCCCGGTGGTTCCCCTCCGGGAACCTCATGGGCATGGTGGGCCGGCTCTTCCACCGGGGGATGGTGGGCGTGTTCGGGGTGGGAGCGGCGGCCCTTCCCGTCCTGGTCGCCCTGGGGGGCCTCCACCTGGGGGGATGGATGGCCGCTCCCCGGCTGGCTCGGTTCGCCCTCCTGGCCGGCGGCTTGGCCCTCCTCGTTCCCGCCTTCCTCTTCCTCCTTCCGCCCGGTCCATCCTGGAGCGGGTGGGTGGGTCAGGGGATGGGCTCCGCCCTCCGGGCGGCCCTGGGGGGATTCGGCGCCGGACTCCTCCTGACCGTGCTCTCCCTCCTCCTCCTCCTGGCCACCCTCGGATGGAACCCCCTCCGCCTCCCGGCCCGTTGGGCCTGGGAGGGCGCGGGTCGGGGCGGGCGGGGTCTCCTTCGCGTGTCCCGGGAGTGGTGGGAGGGGCGGGGGAGGGCGGGGGAGGGTGCACCCCGGGAGTGGGACGGCGGGGAGACCCCGGAGGTGGACCGGGACGAGGGGGAGGGACCCCTCACTCCCGGGGGCGAGGAGGCCACGCCTCCCCTTCCCATGGCCTCCCCGCCCGGGCCCCCCCTTCCTCCAACCCGAGGCCCGGACGGGGCCCCCGGCACCCAGCTCGATCTCCTGCCCGATCCCCGGGACCCCCGGGAGCTGGAAGGGACCGAGCTCCCCACCATGGATCTCCTCACCGCCGCGTCCCGTCGGGGGCGCCGGGACATGGAACGGGAGCTGGACGCCCTGGGGGACGTCCTGGTGGAGAAGCTCCGCACCTTCAACGTGGAGAGCGAGATCGGGGGGCGGACCACGGGACCGGTGGTGACCCAGTACG
>JBJHCB010000491.1:0-1571 GCA_050485805.1 Gemmatimonadota bacterium
CGGGGCGGTGATGGCCTATCTCATGCTCGCCCTGGCCGCCCAGCCTCCCGACGACGAGCACACCTACGGCCACTCCAAGGCCGAGTACTTCGCCAGCGGGTTCGAGGGGGGCCTCATTCTGGTGGCCGCGGTGGGGATCGCCTGGGCCGGGGTGGGGCGCCTCCTCGATCCCCGCCCCCTGGAGGCGGTGGGCTTGGGGCTGGGGATCGCGGTGGTGGCCTCCCTCCTGAACCTGGGGGTGGCGCGGATCCTCCTGCGGGCCGGGCGGGAGGCGGGCTCCATCACCCTGGAGGCGTCGGGCCGGCACCTCATGTCCGACGTCTGGACCTCGGTGGGGGTGGTGGGGGCCGTGGCGGGGGTGGCCGTCACCGGCTGGAACTGGCTCGATCCCCTGGCTGCGCTCCTGGTGTCGGTCCACATTCTCTGGACCGGGTGGGGACTGGTGCGGCGTTCGGCCCTGGGGCTCCTGGACACCGCCCTCCCACCCGAGGCCCTGCACCGGATCCGGGGGGTCCTGGCGGAGTATGAGGCGGAAGGGATCCAGTTCCACGCCCTCCGCACCCGGACGGCGGGACGCCGCTCCTTCATCTCCATGCACGTCCTGGTGCCGGGGGGATGGAGCGTGCAACAGGGGCACGACCTGGCGGAGGAGGTGGAGGCCCGGATCCGGGGGCAGGTCCCCGGATCCACCGTCTTCACCCACCTGGAGCCGGTGGAGGACCCGGTGTCCTTCCAGGACCAGCGCCTCCATCCGCCGGCGGCGCCGGGCCCGGGTCCGCGCCCCTGACCGTTCCACCATGACGGCTCCACCATGACGGGAGGACTCCCCATCGCTTCGCTCCGCGTCCCCACCCTGATCTCGCTCCTCCTCGGGGGAGGGCTCCTGGTGCAGGCCTGTGCCTCGGCTCCGTCGCCGGCCACGGGAGCGGGCCCGGAGGTGGACGATCCCCCCGGGGCCGAGGCCCCCATCCCCCCTCCCGAGGGTCCGGCCGTCCGCCCCGGGGACGGGATCCCCACGGAGTGGCCCGACCGGGCCATTCCGGGCGGGGAGCCCGACACCGCCGACGCCCCCGGGACCACCGTCCCCCCGGACCCGCCCCGGGTGGGCCCACCGGTGGATCCCGCCGGACCGCCTCCTCCCGCCGCGCCCCTTCCTCCTCCCGGGGATGGGCCCACCGGGGCCTGGGCCGAGGCCGCCCTGGCGGAGATGACCCTCCGGCAGAAGGTGGGGCAGATGATCATGCCCTGGATGCTGGGGGACTTCGCCCCCGAAGGGAGTCCGGGATTCGACCGCATGGCCCGGATGATCGACCAGCAGGAGATCGGCGGGATCATCGTCTCCGTGGGGACTCCCATGGACGTGGCGGCGAAGCTCAACGTCCTGCAGCGGCGCTCCCGCCTCCCCCTCCTGGTGGCGGCGGACCTGGAGACCGGTGCGGGCTTCCGCATGCGGGGCGCCGTGTACCTTCCGGGGGTCCATGACCTGGGGGGAGCCACGAACTTCCCCTCCCTCATGGCGGTGGGGGCCGCCGACGACCGGGTCCTGGCCTACGAGATGGGACGGATCACCG
>JBJHCB010000492.1:0-1565 GCA_050485805.1 Gemmatimonadota bacterium
CCTTCCCGGGGTTCCCCTCCAGGTCATGGCGGACCACTTCCTGGTGAGCTGGAATCACCTGCTGGCGGGGCGCCCCTGGGTGCTGGTGGGCTCGGTCTTCTCCCACCACCTTCTCTTCCACCTCCTCCTCAACATGATCGTGCTCCTGAGCTTCGGACCGCCCCTGGAGCGCATCATGGGCCGGGGGGAGTTCCTGACCTTCTATCTCCTGGCGGGAGTGGTGGGCTCCCTGGCCCACGCCGGAGTCTCCGCGTTCCTGCTGGGGGCCCCGGGGCTCCCGGCCCTGGGGGCCTCGTCGGCCATCGCGGGGATCCTTCTCCTCTTCGCCCTCGTCTTTCCCCGGGCGAAGGTGCTCCTCTTCTTCATCGTTCCCCTTCCGGCCATCGTGGCCGCCCTTGCCTTCATCGCTTTGGACGTGTGGGGGCTCTTTGCCCAGATGGAGGGAGGAGGACTGCCCATCGGCCACGGGGCCCACCTGGGGGGGGCACTCACGGGAGTGGTCTGGTTCCTCCTCCGCGGGCGGGCCCTTCGACGACGTCGGAGCTGGTTGGCCTGAGGTGGCTTGGAGGGCGGGCCGGAGCCACCGGCCCTCCCGGGTCGCCTCCAGCCTGGTGGGAATTCGCTTGACGGACCGTTTTTCCGGGACAACGATGGGAAAGGCCTATGGATCGTGCGTGGGGTTCGCCGGAAGTTCGGCGGAAGGATGGCGCGATCGTTCGTCCCTCCCGTCCCGAGGCGAAGCATGGCGAACCGCCGTCGGCTCCCCGCATGCCCCGCCTTCCGTCCACGGCGGCCCCGTGGAACCGCCCCGCCGGTCCGGGAGGTCCTGGATCGGATGCGCGCCTGGTCGTCTCCCCTCCTCCTGCTCCTCTTCCTGCCCGGGCCCGGGCCCGCGCCGCTCCAGGGTCAGCTCGTCCCTTCGGAGCACCACCCCCTCCTCGGCGCTCTCCTCCCGCCCGGCGCCGAAGTCGAAGCGGTGGCGCTGACGCTGCGGCTGAGCGTGGGGGTGCGCGATGGATGGCACAACCAGGGGTTCACCCTGTTCGAGTGGGACGCGCAGTACCGTCAGACCCAGCACTTCATGATTGCGCGGATCGGCGGAGGGGGGGAGTGGGGATACCACTTCGTTCCGCGGACTCCGGAGACGGATGGGCTCGTCGAGGCCGCGGAGGTCCACGATCTGGTCGCCCACGGGTACACCGGGATCCATGACCCGTGCGACAACCGCTGGACCGTCCTCTGGGAGGATCCGGAGCTGGACGGATTGCCAACCCTCAGGGTGACCGGAGAGGGGGAGGTGGTTCGGATCTGGTACTACCTCCCCGGGCTCATCTGGACCTATCCGGGGGGACCGTCCGGTCGGGGCCGATGCGCGGGCCCCCCGGACCCCGGGTACCGGAGAGAGGAACTGTTCCTCTCGGAGCCCCTTCTGGACGCGGGTGCCATCCAGGACGACACGGGCCACTGGCTCCTGGCGGAGCTCACCTGGTCCGAGCTCGTGGAGGGCGCAGTTCCGGGCACCGACGGCACCAGGGTCTGGCAGTACTGGGAGTCGGGGACGCAGG
>JBJHCB010000493.1:0-1560 GCA_050485805.1 Gemmatimonadota bacterium
CCCCACCACCTGTCCCTCCAGGGTAAGCGCGACGACTCCGTCCGGGGCGGTCGCGGGGCGGAGTTCCCGTCCCGCCAGGAGGTCCATCCACTTCTCCCGGGAGAGATCCACCGACGGAAGGGTGCCGGGGGGGAGGGTTCCCGAGATTCCCGGCGCGTTCAGCCACCGGAGGAGATCCATGGCGGCCCGTCCCGGGGGGAGGGGTTCCCCCTCCTTCCCGGCGGGGGGGTGGGATGCCTGCTTCCTCCCCCCCTTCCCCCTCTTCCCCTTCTCCCGGACCAGGGCGCGGAGGCCGGCATGGGCTGCGTCCCACCCCGGATCCTCCGTCATCCAGCTCTCCAGGGGCCAGGCGGCTGCCCCCACCATACGGACCGCGTCTCCCCGGGCGAGCCAACCGCGGCCCTGGAGGGAGGGAGTGGCCGCCACCAGCTCGGTGAGCTCGGTGGGGGGGGGCTTGGGGAGGGGGCTCCATCCGAGGAGTCCGGGGGCTTCGGGGGGAAGGGATCCGGCTTCCCCACCCTCCCGCTCCAGAAGGGCCATGAAGAGCCCTCCCGAATCCAGGTGATGGGGGTGGATGCGGCACGCCCCCTCCAGCTCCGGGAGAAAGCGGTTCCCCAGGAACCGGGTGAGCCCGGGGGCGTGGGGGAGATCGGGGGTCAGGGGGATCAGGCGCGCCCCGACGTCCCGGAGGACCCGGTCCACCACCGCCTCGTTCTCCTCCGGGGCCAGGGTACAGGTGACGTAGAGGATCCGGCCCCCGGGCGCCGTCACCTCCACCCCCCGCCGAAGGAGCGCCTCCTGGAGGCGGGGAAGGCGCTTCAGGTCGCCCGGGGAAGCCTCCTTCGCCCCGCCCCGGCGCGCCCGCCCCTCCCCGGAGCAGGGGGCGTCCACCAGGACCCGGTGGAAGGCGGCACTCCGGGGGGTCCGCTCCCCCCGCCCCTTCACCGCCACCACCGAGGAAAGGACCAGGCGGGAGAGATTCCCCGAGAGGGCCCGGATCCGGGGTTCGGAGGAGTCCATGGCCACCACCAGCCCCCGGTCTCCCATGAGGTCGGCCAGGTGGGTGGTCTTCCCCCCGGGGGCGGCGCATAGGTCCAGGATCCCCTCCCCGGGTCGGGGCTCCAGGAGCGGGGCCGCCAGCGCCGTAGCCTCCTGCTGGATGTAGAGGAGCCCCAGCCAGTGCTCCAGCGTCTCCGAGAGCGGGAAGGGCTCAAGGTCCACCCGCATCACGTCGGGGACGTGGGGAGAGGGGGAGAGACGGAACCCCTGGGCCTCCAGGCGCTCCGACAGGGTCCCGGACGGAAGACGCCCCGAGCGGATCCGGAAGGTCCGGGGCTCGGGGCGCTCCAGGGCCCGGGCGAAGGCCGCCCAGTCGCGGATGAAGGGCCGGTATCGCTGGAAGGTCAAGCCCGGAAGAGGGTGATGACGACGAAGAAGGCCACCACGAAGGCCAGGGCCACCATCATCATCCAGGTCATGCTGATGCGCAGCGTGGTGGAGGCCGTCTCCCCCTCGGCCAGGGGCCGCAGGTCGCGGCGGGACACCAGGGCCACCGGGTCC
>JBJHCB010000494.1:0-1555 GCA_050485805.1 Gemmatimonadota bacterium
ACATGGAGGAGAGGACGGTGGTGTCGGAGATGGGGGAGGAGTGATCGCCGAAGACGGCCCCGGCCATGACCGAGCTGATGGTCCCCAGGAGAATGGGATAGTGCTCCCCCCCGGCGAAGCCCACCCCGGCGCCCATGGCCACGGCCAGCGGAATCACCACGGGGAAGAGAATGGCCATGGTCCCCCAGGAGGTCCCGGTGGAGAAGGCGGTGGCCGCCGCCACCAGGAAGACGAGCCCGGGGAGAAGGGTCAGGGGGAGGGAGTCCTGGAGGAGGGAGGCCAGGTAGGGACCTGTCCCCATGGCCCCGGTCACCCCCCCCAGCCCCCACGCCAGGACCAGGATGATGATGGCCATGAGCATGGACTGCACCCCCCCGAGCCAGGCCCCCAGGGCGTCCTGGAGGGAGAGGATCCGCTGCCCCCAAACGAGGGCGATGGCCACCACGCACCCGGCGAAGGAGGCCCAGAGGAGGGCGGAGAAGGGATCGGCGTCGCCGATGACCGCCACCAGGGTCCGTTCCGCCGGGGCCAGCCCCGCCGCCCCGGTGGCCCAGAGGGAGGCCATGGCCACCCCCACCACCACCAGGACCGGGACCGCCGCGTTGTACCACCGCCGGGGCGCGTCGTCCGGGGGACGAAGGGAGGCGTCGGTGGGGTCCGAGGCCGGGACCGAACCGGGGCGGATCAGTCCACCCCCGGTGGCGGCGCGGCGCTCGGCATGGTACATGGGGCCGAAGTCCCGCTTCATGGCCACCACCATGAGGACGAAGACCAGCGCCAGGATGGGGTAGAAGAGGTAGGGGAGAGAGTGGAGGACCACGAGGAAGGCATTGTCCGCCCCCGCCTGGAGCTGGGCCGCCTGCTCGGGGTCGGGGGACTGGGAGGCCAGCGTCCCCATGGCGTCGCGGACCTGGGTGATCTGGAATCCGATCCAGGTCGTGACCACGGCGCTCACCGCCAGGGGGGCGGCGGTGGAGTCGACGATGTAGGCCAGCTTCTCCCGGGAGATGTTCAGCCGGTCCGTCATGGGCCGGAGCGCATTCCCCCGGATCAGGGTGTTGGCATAGTCATCGAAGAAGATGAAGGCGGCCGAGATCCAGGCCAGGAACTGTCCCCGGCTCCGGTTCGTGGCCACCTGCTCCAGCTTGTCCACGATCCCCTGGGTCCCCCCGCTCCGGGCCATGACCCCCACCATCCCCCCCAGGAGGAGGGAGAAGACGATGATGGACATGTGGTCCGGATCCACCAGGGCGTCGAGGAGGAAGTCCAGCGCCCCCCCGGTCCCCACGATGGGGTTGTAGCCGGCCAGGAGGACGGCGCCCACCCAGATGCCGGCGAAGAGGGAGAGAAGGACCTCGCGGGTGACCAGGGCGAGCCCGATGGCCACGAGGGGAGGGAGGAGGCTGAGCCACCCCGGCTGGATGAACTCCGGCATGGACGGTTCCGTGCGCTGGAGGGTTCATGGAGGAGGGACCGGACGCTGGAATCGGGGGGGAAGTTTACCCATCGACGCCGGTCCCGCAAACCCGGAGGGGAGGACGGGAGGGGACAGGGC
>JBJHCB010000495.1:0-1537 GCA_050485805.1 Gemmatimonadota bacterium
GCTGATGGTGTAGGAGTTCTGCTTCTCCACGCCCCGCATCATCATGCACAGGTGGTAGGCCTCGATGACCACCCCCACGCCCTGGGGCTGCACCACCTCCCAGAGGCTCTGGGCGATGTCCTCGGTGAGGCGCTCCTGGACCTGGAGGCGGCGGGCGAAGACCTCCACCAGGCGGGCCACCTTGGAGAGCCCCAGGATCTGGCCGTCGGGGATGTACGCCACGTGCACCTTCCCGAAGAAGGGGAGCATGTGGTGCTCGCACAGGGAGTACATCTCGATGTCCTTCACGATGACCATGTTGTGGTGGGACTCCCTGAAGAGGGCGTCCCCCACCGTCTCCTCGGCGGAAAGGCTGTACCCCCGGGTGAGGAACTGGAGGGCCTTCTCCACGCGCTCGGGGGTCTTCAGGAGGCCCTCCCGCTCCGGGTCGTCCCCCAGGCGGGTGATCATCTCCCGGACCAGGTCCGGGAAGGGAACCCGGCTCAGATCCACGGACCCCTCGCCGGCCTCTCCGGCGGGGGAAGGGGTGCGGGGGACCAGGGTCCCCGATTCGGCTGGCGTCATCCTTCGGCCCCTCCCGAGCCGTCCTCTCCTGTGTATTCCACGTAGTTCCGGGGGGTCTCCCACAGGACGATCCGGCAGAGCCGGACCGCCGGGGGAATCCTCGGTTCAAGTCGATTCCAGATGGCCACCACGAAGTTCTCGGTGGTGGGATTGAGCCCCTCGAGCCAGGGGACCTCCAGGTTCAGGTTCCGGTGATCCACGTCCCGGATGACCGCCTCCTCCACGGCGTCCTTCAGGAGCTTCAGGTCCAGGACGTACCCCGTCTCGGGATCCACGTCCCCCTCCACCGTCACGTCGATCTCGTAGTTGTGTCCGTGCCAGTTGGGATTCGAGCAGTCCCCGAAGACCTCCCGGTTGCGCTCGTCGCTCCAGTCGGGCCGGTGCAGACGGTGGGCGGCGTTGAAGTGGAGTCTCCGGGTGACGCGCACTCGGGGCATGGTGGGTCCGTTCCTTCCTCGGTCTGTCGAACCCGGGGCGGGCCGGACGGGACGGATCCGCCCGCCCCGTGCCCGCCCGGAGGCGGTGGGCAGCGGGTTACCCCCACTTCCCGGGTTCGATCCCCGGACGGTCCCGGCCGGATGTCGCCACCACGAAAAAAAGCCGGCACCCCCCGAAGGGATGCCGGCCCGGAACGTACCGGGGGGGAAGTATTGAAGCCCGGGTTCAATCTTTGGTGACCCCCCCACACTCTTCGAAGTCCCCCTCAGGGGCGGGTCGGCAAGCGCGGGAGTCAGTCCCGGTTCTTCGGTGTTGGCTCAAGTACGAGGCCCCCCGATACATCCGGACTGGAATATAGGGAATCGCCCCCGGGGCGTAAAGGAAAACCGCCGGGATCCGCCGGCGTCCCCGGGCGCCGTCCCCCGGGGATCGGCCCTGGCCGTCGCCCTCATCCCTCGGCCCGGAAACGGCGGAGTCGGGCCAGATTCTCCCGATCCAGGGTCACCATGTCGTCTCCCTTGGGCGTCTCCAGGAC
>JBJHCB010000496.1:0-1537 GCA_050485805.1 Gemmatimonadota bacterium
GGATGGTGGGGGGCTGGAAGAAGATGTCCCCGGTCTGGACCTGCTGCTGGAGGATGGGCGTCCGCTCCCCCACCAGGATCCGGGCCTGGGTGTTCTCCAGCACCCGGATCTGCGGCGCCGCCTGGATGTCCGACAGGTTCACCGAGGAGAGGGCTTCCACGAAGGAGAGGAGGGTGTGTCGCCCCAGCACCAACGAGGTGAGGAACTGGAGGGATGGACCCACCACCCGCTGGTTCGCATTCCCCAGGGCCGCGATGGAGCTCCCCCCCAGCGACACCAGGTTCTCCCCGCCGGGCAGGACCTCCACCTCGCCGGCGGAGGTGACCCGGGCGGCGGGGAAGGCCGCACCGAACTGGTTCCCCCTGGAGTCCTTGAGGTCGTAGACGATCCCCAGCTCCTCCAGGTCGGTGCGGTTCACGAAGATGATCTTCGCCGAGATGGTGATCTCCGGGGTCTGGATGTCGATCCCGTTGATCAGGTCCTCCACCTGGTCCAGCACCCGGGGGATGTCGGTGACCACCAGGGTATTGGTGGAGCGGGACACGGAGAGTCGGCCCCGGCTGCTCAGGAGGGTCTGGATCGGGTCCTGGAAGTCCTGGGCCTGCCCGAAGGCGATGCGGAAGGGGCGGGTCACCAGGGGCTCCACGTCGGCCCGCCGGGCCAGCTCGTCCAGTCGATCCACCCGGATGATCCCCGAGGCCGCCTCCTCGGCGGCCAGTCCCTGGGACTCCAGGATGGCCTGCAGGGCGATGTCCCAGGGCTGGTCCCGGATCTCGGCGCTCACGTTCCCCGTGATCCCCGACCCGGGGATGATGGAACGACCCGAGAACTCGGAGAAGGTGAAGAGCACCTCCCGGAGGGGGGTCTCGGAGAAGGAGACGGTGATGCGCCGGGAGACGTCGGTGGACCTGACCCCGCTCCAGCTGGGGGCCCGACTCCGGGTCTCCCGCACCCCCGCTGCCGGGGCCGCAGGCTCCGGAAGGGTCCCCCCGTTCAGGTCGGGCAGGTCGCCCCGGGCCGCCCGCCAGGGCTCGAAGCGCCCCCCCAGGTTCTCCAGGGAGATCCGGACGAAACCCGGCCCCGAGAGGACGACGTAGCCCACCGGCACCTCCGTCTCCAGGGTGACCCGGACCACGTCGTCGGAGAGCTGGGCCGCCTGGATGCGCCGGATCCCCCCCCGGTCCAGGGTACCGAAGGTCTCCCCCCCCAGCTCGGAGCGGGCGCCCAGGAGGTCCACCACGATCCGATTGGGACCCTCCATGGTGAAGTCCCGGGTCTGGACCTCTCCGTCCAGTCCCAGCACCACCTCCGTTCGATCCCCCGAGGGGACCACCTCCACCGCGGTGAGGAAGCCGGAGGCAAGGGACCCGGAGGAGGGGAACCCGGAAGCCACCGTGGGATCCCCCTCCACGGGCGCCGTCGCCACCGGAGAGAGCCCGGAGAGCCCCACGCCCACGAGGAGCGAGGTCCAGAATACCATAGATGGGGTCATGCCGAGCCTCCGTTCCTCCCGTTGTCGGCGCCGGCGCCCAGCGTG
>JBJHCB010000497.1:0-1523 GCA_050485805.1 Gemmatimonadota bacterium
GGGGAAGGGCGTAGAACTCCCCCGGGTGGACCCGGCTGGGGACCAGGTAGTCCCGGGCCCCTTCCGGAGTGGGCTTGGAGAGGATGGGGGTCTCCACCTCCACGAAACCCAGGGCGTCGAAGTAGTTCCGGGTGGCCAGGACCAGCCGATGCCGGAGGAGGAGGTTCTCCTGGAGCTCGCTCCGCCTGAGATCCAGGTGGCGATGGCGGAGGCGGAGCTCCTCGGCGGGGAGCTCGTCCTCGGGACCCCGGTGCACGGGGATGGCCGGCGTCTCCGCCCGGTTCAGGAGCTCCATGCGGGTGACCCGGAACTCCACGTCCCCGGTGGCCAGGTCGGGGTTCCGGGCCTCGGTGGGGCGCAGGGCCACCTCCCCCTCCAGCCGGACCACGTCCTCGGCCCCCAGCCGGTGGGCCCGCTCCAGGCTGTCCGCGTCGGTCCAGTCCGGGCCGAAGGAGGCCTGGATGAGCCCGCTCCGGTCCCGGAGGTCCACGAAGAGGAGGCCCCCCAGATCCCGGCGCCGGTGGACCCACCCGGTGAGGCGCTGGGTGGTGCCGGCGTCCCCTGCCCGGAGTCCCCCGGCCATGCGGGTCCGGAGGGCCGTGCCCTCCCGACGGGGCGTGCCCCCCTCCGTGGGGGGTGCCCCCCGGGTGGGGGGGCTCTGGGGTCCCGCCTGCGTGGGGGTCTCCGCCCCGGAACTGGACGTCATGGGTTCCCTTGGTTTCCGCTGGGTGCATCCCGGGGATCCGGTCCCCGTGCCGTGGAGACCGCTCCCGGTCCCCTTTCTCCTGTCCTCCCGCCGGCCGCTTCCCCGGCCACGTCGCCGGCCGTCCCGCCGGGACCTCCCCTCGCGCCCAGGAGGAGAAGCCCCACCCCGTAGCCTATGACGACTCCGGTCACATCCGCCAGCCAATCCAGCACCGAGGGCGTCCGTCCGGGGACGAAGCCCTGGTGCCATTCGTCCAGCGCCCCGTAGACGATCCCCAGCGCCAGGTACGGGGCGTGTCTCCCGACGCCCCTCCCCCGCCCCCCCTTCCCCGTCCGGAGGCGGGCCCAGGCCAGGGTCAGACCCAGGGCCGTGTAGACCATCACGTGGATGAGGAGGGGAGGAATCCGGGTCAGGGGCTCCAGCGCCGCAGGCACGCTCCGGAGCTCGCTCAGACCGAAGAGGACCAGGGCCCAGGCCAGGGCCGGTCCCCATGTCACCAGATGCCGGTTCACGGGGCGGGCGCTTCCCGGGAGGGGGGGGTCCCCGCCTGGCAGGGGGTGTGTTCAGGACGGGAAAAGCGCCGCTAAGTTAACCCGGGGTCCGGCGGGGCTCAACTGAACCCCCGGCCCCCGCCCCCACCTCCGTCCCTCGTTCCCAGGCCCCGTTCCATGGCCCCCGACCCCCCCGCCCGCACTCCGGACCGGGACCCTCGCCCGGACCTCCTCTCCCTGGTCCCGGAGGCGCTGGATCATGCCCTGGCGGAGCACTTCCGGGCCCGGGGGCAGCCCGCCTTCCGGGCGGGGCAGGCGCGGAAGTG
>JBJHCB010000498.1:0-1515 GCA_050485805.1 Gemmatimonadota bacterium
TGGGGTGGGGGCCGCCGCCTGGAGGGGATCCGGTGTCGCCCATGGTGAGGCCGGTCATCAAGCTTCCTCCGGACAGAGGTGAATCCACGTGCTTCCGTCGGATCCCCCGACCCGACCCTTGCCTCGCCGGTCCAACTCCCCAGACTCGAGGCGTCTCCCCCCGACCCTACCCCTCTCCCCCTGGGCCGGCAAGGAGGAGGGAAGCCACCGCCGCGCAGTGCGCGGATGGGTGCCCCTTCCTACAGGACCCGATGGAGCCAGCGGCCGATCCGCCGCTGGAACGGGGAGAAGGGGGGAAGGAGGGCTTCCACCTCCTCCAGGGACTGCACCCAGGTGACACCGCCCGTGAGCACCAGGAGGTCGAAGTAGGTGTGGAGGGCCCAGGCCCCGCCCACCACGGCCAGCGCCTCGCCGTCCAGGGCCATGCTCCGGATGTTCTTGTTGAGGGAGCCGGTGGCGAAGTACATGACCGGGGCCGGAGGAAGGCCGTCGAGCTCCTCCACGAGCTCCACAAAAGACCGGAGGGGCTGAAGTCGCGGTTGTTCAATCAGGGGCCCTGCCTGGGGGGGGCGGACCATCCCTTCCCGGAGCGCCCCGAGGCCTTCGACAGCCAGCTCCCCCAGCCGAGGGGAGGCGGAGATCCCCTGGAGGACGGACCGGTCCACCATCCATTGCGTCTTCCGGTGCATCTGCGGAACGCGGAGGGCACCGTCGTGGACCGGCTCGCCCCCACGCCCGTCCCCCCGGAGGCCACCGCCCTCGCCTTGTTGCGCCACCTCCGCCAGGAACTCCCGCACCTCCTCCGGGAGGGGGAAGAGCTCCCGGAGGAAGGCATGGGTCTCCAGGTTGGCCAGGAACTCCCCGGCCAGCCCCCCCAGGTCGTCCAGGGGCAGGTCCCGGGTGAAGAGGCCCACCCGCAGGTCCCCGCCTCCGGTGCGGATCCGCTCCCCGAAGACCTCCTCCACCACCACCAGGCGGGTCACCAGTTCCTGCATCACCGACATCTGGGGAAACCCGGCGCTGGGGGCGTTGGCCAGAGCCGGAGCCACGATGAAGACGTGACACCCCCGGAGGGCGGCGCTGACGAGCTGGGCCATCCACTGGAAGCTGGTCCAGAGGGAATCCGGCACGTAGAGCACGGTCCCCGGCGGCGCCAGGTCGTACAGGAGCATCTGGACGAAGGTGGCGTCCTTCCCCCCCCACCCGGTGCGGTTGTGGACCTGGAGGACCCGGGCGTCGGCCCCTCCCGCCTCCAGCCGCGCCACCCGCTCCGCGTGATCCGGGGCCCGGGGTCGAAGTCGGAGGGGAGCGGGGAGCCGGTCCCCTCCGAGTTGATTCCGGGCCAGGAGGAGCCGGGCGGCGGCCACCGCCTCCGCCGCCGCTGGCCCCTGGACCAGGATGGCCCGGTCGTCCCAGGTGGGGGTGGCGTAGATCTCCCCCACGCCGACGCCGGACAGGATCACCTCGCCGGAGGCTGGATCATCCTCGAAGACGTCCCGGATCACGATCTTCCGG
>JBJHCB010000499.1:0-1514 GCA_050485805.1 Gemmatimonadota bacterium
GGCCTTCCTCCTGCTCCTCCCCGGCGTGGTACTCCTTCCCATGTCCGGATCCGCCCAGGAGGTCCGGGGGCTGGTGGCGGAACAGGGATCCCTGGACCCCGTTCCCGGGGCTGTGGTGACCCTCTTCCGCGTCCCCGACGGGACCGACGACCTCATCCCCGCCGGCACCACCGCCTCCGGCGACGACGGGGGCTTCACCCTCCGGGCCGACGCCCCCGGGCGCTACCGCGTCCAGGCCACCCACCTGGACCTCTCCTCCCCCCTCTCCGCCGAGCTCCGCCTGGAGGGATCCGGAGGGGTGGACGACGTGGCCCTCCTCATCCCCTCCCGCCTCCTCATGATGGGCTACGGCTGCCCCGACGAGGAGCTGGACGGCGGGAGATCGGTGGTGGTGGGCGTGGTCCGGGACGGGGTGAGCGAGATCCCCCTTTCCGGAGCGCGCGTCACCGCACGGTGGATGGACCGGGAAGGAGACGGGGAGCTCACGGCGGAGACCGACGCCACCGGCCACTACCGCCTCTGCGGGGTCCCGTCCGGGGGCTTCGTGCGGATCCAGGGAGCCTTCCTGGGCCAGGAGGGCGAATGGACGGAGGTGGAGGTGGCCCGCCCCGCCATGGTCCTGCACGACGTGGCCGTGACGGCGGGGCTGGCTCCGGCCCGGGTCCAGCCCCCGGGGCAGGGGCCCATCCAGGAGCGCATCCTCATGGAGGCCACCGCCCACTCCCTGGGGGATCTCCGTGGGGAGCTCCTGGACGCCGACTCGGGTCGGCCCATCGCCCAGGCGTCGGTGCGCCTGGGGGAGGGGCGACAACTCCGCCTCACCGACGAGTCCGGGCGCTTCGCCTTCCAGGGGGTCCAGCCGGGACGCTACCTCCTGGAGATCGCCCACCTGGGGTACGCCGTCCAGTCCGACGAGGTGGAAGTGCCCGGGGGACGGGACGTCTTCGTCCGCCTCCGGGTCTCTCCCCAGGCGGTGGAGCTGGACGGGATCGAGGTGGAGGTCCGGGGGGCGGTGGTGGAACTCCAGCGGATCACGCCCTTTCGCCGCGACATCGTCTACGGCCAGGCCATGGCGGACGCGGAGCGTCGGGGAGCCACCGTGGTGGATGTCCTCCGCACCTCCTCCCCGGGGCTCCGGGTCCAGACCCTGTACCTGGCGTCGGGTCAGCCGGTCCTCTGCATCCGGAGCAACCGGGCCATCGCCACGCTGGGGAGCAGCGGCGGTGCGGGCTGTCCCTCCCCGGAGGTGGTCCTGGACGGGACCCGGATCTCCGACGGGGCCGAGTACCTCCTCCGCCTCCCCTCCTCCGAGGTGGAGAGCGTGGAGTTCCTTCCCGCCTCCCAGGCCCAGACCCTCTACGGCATCGGGGGGAACACCGCCAACGGGGTGGTGGTGGTGTGGAGCCGGGGGAGGGGACCCTACGCCTCTCCCCTCCGGAACCCCTGACGGGGAGCCCAACAGGGTTCGGCCGCCCCATGGAGGCCACCCGCCCCTTCCTTCACCCCTCCAGGAG
>JBJHCB010000500.1:0-1508 GCA_050485805.1 Gemmatimonadota bacterium
TGCAGACCCGGTGGACCACCTCGTTGAGGGCGTCCTCCGGGAGCGGGGGGAGCTCGGCGTCGGCGCGCGCCGACGCAGCGCCCCACCCCGACACCTGGCCCGAGCGGAAGGATGCATAGAGCGGGGAGGCGTCCCCGTCAGGGCTCCAGACCCCGCCGCCCGGGGTTCCACCTGCCCCGGCCAGGGCCAGGGGAAGGGGCGATCCCGACTCCTCCGATTGGACGGGAAGGAGGAGGGCGAGTCCAGCGGTGAGGGCCACCAGGCCCGGCACGAGTAGCCTCATTCTTCCGTTCATCTCCCGTTGGTGGACCCCGGGGTCCGGACAGCCCGCTCCGCCGAATCCGGGCGAGCGGAGATAGCCGGCAGACGTGGGTCCGCCAGCATTCCCTTCGTCAGAGTACCACCAATCCGGTGCAAAACACAAGAAAAATCGTTGGCAGTGAATGTTTTGAGACCGGTGCGCCGTCGTGGGTGTCTTCCCCGGGGCTTCCCAGGGCATCGGATCCATCCCACATTCCGCCCCCACCTCCACCCCCCTTTATCCCCTCTCCGTCAGGACCGTCGCGTGAGCGAGACCATCCACTCTCCCCATCGCACCGCCCTCGTCCCGGCCGCGGCCGTTCGCCCCGGGGACGACCCCATCTTCTCCCTCAACGCGGAGGCGACCCGCCGGGCGCAGGCGGGGGAATCCATCCTGAACGCCACACTGGGGGCCCTGACCCGGGATGACGGGCGTCTGGCGGTCATGCCCACGGTGGCCGAGGTGATGGCCACGGTCCCGGCCGAGCGGGCCGCGGCCTACGCCCCCATCGCGGGGACGTCCGACTTCCTGGGCGGAGTGGTCAGGGACGTGGTGGGAGAGGGGGAATGGGAGAGCAGGGCGGTGGCGGTGGCGACCCCGGGGGGATCCGGGGCGGTGCACCATGCCTTCGTGAACTTCCTGGAGCCGGGACAGTCCGCCCTCACCACCAGCTACTACTGGAGTCCGTACCGGGTCATCGCGGATCACGCACGGCGGGGCGTGGAGACCTTCGAGATGTTCGACGACGACCTCCGGTTCAACGTGGGCGCCTTCGAGGAGGGCCTCCGGGATCTCATGGACCGCCAGGGACGGGCCCTGGTGATCCTCAACTTCCCCTGCCACAACCCCACGGGGTACTCCCTGGAGGGAGAGGAGTGGGGTGAGGTGGCCCGCATCGTGGGCGAGGCGGGGAAGCAGGGACCCGTGGCCTTCCTCCTGGACTCGGCCTACGAGCGATTCGGGAGCGGGGATCGCCACGCCTGGCTCGGGCACCTTCCCCGTCTCACGGAGTCCACCACGGTCCTGGTGGCGTGGACGGCGTCCAAGGCGTTCACCCAGTACGGGTCCCGGACCGGCGCCCTGGTGGCCATCCACCCCGACGCCGGAGAGCGGGACCGGCTGGCGAACGCCCTCAACTACTCGTGCCGTGCCACATGGTCCAACTGCAACCACCGGGGGCTGGTGGGGGTGGGTCGTCTCCTGGGGG
>JBJHCB010000501.1:0-1508 GCA_050485805.1 Gemmatimonadota bacterium
GGCCGCCAGCGGCAGGTAGATGACGTTCCGCGCCACCCACAGGGCCTCGAAGTTCGCCACCGTTCCCCCGGAGGTGAGATGCCCCCAGGCCCGGGCCGCATCGTACCCCATCATCCGGGCCAGCTGGCGTCCCACCTCCAGCTCCAGGCGGGTGGTCACCGGGGAGGCCTCGATGGCCACGTTGTTGGGGTTGTAGAGCATGGCCGCGAAGTAGCCCACCTGCGAGGCGATGGTCTGCTCGAAGGCCATGTGTCCCTTGTAGCGTCCCGAGAAGAAGGGGACCCCCCGCTTGAGTTCCGCCAGGAGCCCCATGAGCTCCTGGGTGAGGGTGGCCACCGTCTGGTCGTAGCCCACCCGTCGCTTGTCCATCTCCCGGATGGTGAAGCCGTCCTCGGGGTGGAAGTTGCGACGCCAGAAGACATGGTCCCGGAGGGCTTCGGTGAGGAGGCGCTCCAGGAGCTCGGCGTTCTCCCCCCGCGGTCCCAGGAACCAGGCCCGGAGGGCGTCGGAGGGAGAGGGGGTGGGATCGGCCATGGCTCCGGGGGGTGGACGGGCGAGGTGATCGGGGGGGATCCGGGGAACCTTCCGGCCTTCGCGACCCTACAACCTAGCAGGTACGGTTCGGAGACTCCCGTGGGGGGGGATCACTCCGCACCCCCCGGTTCCCCCCATCCTGGAGCGTCCAATGACGAACCTGGACGAGCAGGTTCCCGGGGCCGGTGGGGAGGTGCGAGGGGCCACCCGGAGCCAAAGGCTCTGCTGGCCTGTCCTCCCCCTCCTGGCTCTTCTTGCGATTCCCCTTTCCGGGGTCGCCCAGGCCGCCGGGCCGGAGGCCCATGTGGCGGCGTTCGACCCCCCGGTCCAGGCCGGACCCTCCACGGCGTCCGCGCCACCCCAGATCGTTCCCTCGTCCCGGGACTTCCTCTTCCGGCGGCCCGCGGTCTCGGTGGGCGTGAAGGGAGGGCTCTTCCAGTGGCGGGCCCAGGGACAACTCTACGACTTCACCGTGGATCGCTTCACGGCGGAGCGCTCCGACTTCCGGGGGGGTGACCTGGGGATCGAGCTGGGCCTCTGGCCCACCGACCGATGGGGGGTCACCATCGGGATCGACGGGAGCTCCACCACCGTCCACACCGAGGATCGGGAATGGGAGGAGGCGGACGGAACCCCCATCTTCCAGTCCACCCGGGTCCACCAGGGACCGTCCCTCATGGTGGGGCTCCGGGGCTACCTCCTCCCCAGGGGGGAACAGCTCAGTCGCTTCGCATGGGTTCCGGCCCGGGCGGCTCCCTTCCTCTCCGCCGGCGCCGGGTACACGTCGTACGGCTTCGAGCAGGAAGGGGACTTCGTGGAGGAGTCGCCGGAGGGGGCCCTCATCTTCGCCGAGCGCTTCGAGTCGGACGGCACCTCATGGGTGACCTGGGTGGGCGGGGGGGGGGACGTGACCCTCACGCCCCGCCTGGCCCTCACCCTGGAGGGGCGTTACCAGTGGGGGGACGATGAGCTTT